>JAAYEN010000209.1 GCA_012728775.1 Tissierellia bacterium | reverse complement strand
AATATACAATTATTTGATGTGATTGATAAAAGAAAATACAGAAATACGATATTATATTTTCTTAGGAGGAATTAATTTGAAGGTTATTTATCCTGGGAGTTTTGACCCAGTTACCAATGGGCACATGGATCTTATAAAAAGAGCATCTGTTTCCTTCGGTGAAGTTGTTGTTGCGATATTAGATAATAAAAGTAAAACGTCTTTATTTACAATAGATGAACGAACACAGATGCTAACTGAAGCTACGAAAGAATTTCCAAATGTTTATATCGATAGCTTCGCAGGTTTATTAGTAGATTATGTTAAATCAATGGATACTAATACTGTAATTAGAGGACTTAGAGCAATTTCTGATTATGAAAATGAAATGAGAAATGCTTTAGCAAATAAAAACTTGTACCCTGAATTGGAAACGCTATTTATGGTATCTAAAGCAGAATATACTTTTTTAAGTTCAAGTATAGTAAAAGAAATAGCTAGTTTCCAAGGAAATGTTAGAAATTTAGTACCTGAAAATGTTAGTGAAGCTTTACAAAATAAATATAAATAGATATACGGGGGTTTATTAATGGACATTTTAAAAACAATTGATGAGTTAGAAGAAATTATTGAGACAGCAGGTTCTATACCACTTACTGGTAAAATCGCAGTAGACAAAAATGACCTATTAGAGCTTATACAAAACCTAAGGCTTGATTTACCTAACGAAATAAAAGAAGCAACTTGGGTAAAAGATGAAAGAGAAAAAATATTAGGAGAAGCCGAAGCTGAAGCTCACCAAAAGATTACTGAAGCTGAAGAAAGATCTAAAACACTCTTAGATGAAAACTACATTATGCAACTGGCTTACGAAAAAGCTGAAAAATTAGTTAACGAAGCTAATGAAGAGTCTGCTCAGATAAGACAAGGTGCTAGAGATTACGCTGATGAAGTTTTACAAAATACACAAGAGAATCTATCAGAAGTTATAAGAATAATCAATAATAACAGACAGCAGCTAAAAAATTAAACCGCGAATAAATCGTGGTTTTTCATTTGTAGTATTAATTATTATAATAGAGGAGAAATAAATGAAACTAGGTATCGTAGGTCTTCCAAATGTGGGCAAG
Source organism: Tissierellia bacterium (assembly GCA_012728775.1). Next base: position 5,691 of record JAAYEN010000209.1, on the reverse strand, counting down.
AGTACTTTATTTAATGCAATAACTCATTCACAAGTTGAGGCGGAAAATTATCCCTTCGCAACAATAGAACCAAATATTGGAGTTGTAAGTGTTCCAGATGAAAGATTGGAAGTATTATCTCAAATATATGGTTCTAAAAAAATAGTCCCTGCTACTATTGAATTTTATGATATTGCAGGATTAGTAAAAGGAGCGAGTGAAGGAGAAGGGCTAGGGAATCAATTTTTATCAAATATAAGAGAAGTTGATGCAATTGTTCATGTAGTAAGATGTTTTGAAGATTCTAACATTATTCATGTAGATGGTAATATCGATCCAAAGCGAGATATTGAAACAATAAACTTGGAGTTAATTTTTTCTGACTTGGATTTATTAGAAAAAAGAAAACAAAAGCTTATAAAAAGCGTAAAAGGTGATAAATCTTTACAATTAGAGTTGGACTTAGCTAATAAACTTATTGAAACTTTGGAGTCAAATAATTCTATTAGGGATATCAAATTTAACGAAGAAGAAGAAAAGATTTTAAGAAGCTATAACTTATTGTCTTTAAAAAAAGTAATTTATGCTGCAAATGTTTCTGAAGATGAAATTAATTCTGAAAATAGCAAATTAGTTGAAGAAGTAAAAGAAGTAGCTGAACTTGAAGGCTCTAATGTAGTTCAAATTTCTGCAGAAATCGAATCCCAAATTGCTCAATTGGAATCAGATGATGCAAAATTCTTTTTAGAAGAAATGGGGATGACAGAATCAGGATTAGATAAATTAATTAAGTCAAGCTATTCTTTACTTGGTTTAATTAGTTACCTTACAGCAGGTCCTATGGAATCCAGAGCTTGGACCATAAAAAAAGGTACTAAAGCTCAGCAGGCAGCAGGAGAGATTCATTCTGATATTGAAAGAGGATTTATCAGGGCAGAAGTTGTATCTTTTGAAGATATAAAAGAATCTGGTAACATTAATATAGCTAAGGAAAAAGGGTTAGTAAGATCAGAAGGAAAAGAATATATTATGAAAGATGGAGATGTAGTATTATTCAGATTTAATGTGTAAAATTTATTTGACAATCACTTATTATTTTGATATACTAATATCCGTTAATCAAATATGGTGGGTATAGCCGAGTTGGTTAAGGCGCCAGATTGTGGCTCTGGAGATCGTGGGTTCGAATCCCACTATTCACCCCATATAATGCGGGAATGGCGGAATTGGCAGACGCGCTAGACTTAGGATCTAGTGTCATTGACGTGGGGGTTCAAGTCCTCTTTCCCGCACCACTAAAAACCTTTTTATATAAAAGGTTTTTTGTTTTATAAGCACCCGTAGCTCAGTGGATAGAGTCGCTGGCTTCGAACCAGTTGGTCGGGGGTTCGAATCCCTCCGGGTGTGCCATAATGAGAGTTGTTCAAATCAAATTAACGTTGGATGATCAAATTTAATTTATTGAATGGCTCTATTTTTATAAAATTATTTATTCTTAAGTAGCAGATTTTAAGCTACTTTGAAGTAATTATTGATTTTATATAAGATATTCTTTATAATCAATACATAAGGAGACTTTAAAAATGAATATAATTGAGTTCAATAACGTTACAAAAAATGTATATAATTTTAAATTAAAGCCTACATATTTAAAAATGCGAAAAGGGGAAATACTTGGTATTGTTGGAAAGCCTGGTTCAGGTAAAACGACTCTTCTAAAGCTTTTATTAAATTTCTATCGCCCCAAAACTGGAGAAATAACTGTTTTTGGTTTGGATTCTATTAGAGATAGTAAAGAGATAAAAAAACATATAGGAGTAATTCCGCAATCTAATTGGTTTGACAACAATACTAGACCAATTTCTTTATTAAAGAACACATTAAGAACTAGAAGAACAAAAAACAATGGAGAGATTGATTTTCTGATTGATTATTTCGAAATGAAACTTGCAAACAAGATTGGGAATTTATCTCCAATCGATAAGAGAAAATTAGCTGTTATTAATGGATTAGTTTCTAACTCCGAATTAATAATTCTCGATGACCCTGAATCTATTACAGAATCAAAATCAAGAGTTAAGCTTTATGATATTTTAGAGGAAAAGAATAGAGAAGGAGCTTCTATAATAATATCTACTTCTAATCTAAAAGAAGCTCAAAGTATATGTGATAATATATATTATTTTCACAATGGCGAAATCATTGAAGAAGAAGATCAAAGTAATAAATTATCTAATGATAAAATTTTAAAGTACTACGATAAGGGTGTAGATAAAAGCATATTTACTGGAATTGGAGCTAAACTTGTAAGAAGTGGAAATGAAACTGTTTTTTATTATAATTCTTCATTAGATTTATTGGCTGAAGCTATTTATAAATCTGGATTAATTGATTTCTCTGTTGAAGATTCTACTTTGAATGAAAAACTAGCTATTATTGAAAAAGATATTGCTTTGGGAACAGATAGAAATAAAGAGATCATTATTGAAAATCATGAGGATGAAATAAAGGATATTTCTCCAAATAATAATGCTGAAAGCGTAGTCGAGGATAGTACAATTGTAATCAAATCTGAAGATATGGAAGAAGCACAGGAGGCTAGAAATGTCGATACTAATTAATGAATACAAAATCAACTTTGGAAAACAAATAACGTGGTTTGTATTTTTAGTAATTATCGTTACCATGTTCCTTTTAGCTTTTCCCATAATTAACGATCCAAGTGTGCAACCGATAGTTGAGTCAAATTTAAAGGATATACCTGAGACTATTAAAAATGTTATTTTTCCTTTGGGAATTGAAGCATTTAATAACTTACGCTTATATTATAATACGATTTTAATATTTGTTTCTTTTATGGTTTCTGTATTTGCATTGAATATAGGTTTAGGATCTCTTGCAAGAGAACAAGGATTTGGAACTATTGAATACATTTACATCAATCCAATTTCTAGGGGTGAAATTTTGGTTTATAAGTTTATTGCAAATGTTTTAAACTTATTATTCCTTTTGATTGCTTTATTTATAGCAATTACTTATGCTTATTCTTATGTTGGTGATGTTGATTTTATTGAAACTATGAGATCTCAAATTAATAATTTTATTACTATTTTTGTTCAGGGATTTTTATTTCTTTCCCTTGGCACCATGATTTCTTCTTTTTCAAAAAGAACAACCGGATTAGGTGGAATAAGTACTATAATTATATTAGCATTATTATTACTTAATATTTTAATAAGTGGAAAGATGATAAGCATACCTGGACACGAGTTTATTCCTTTAAGAACCCTTCAAGAAACATACAATTATGATATATCAAGATTATTTATTTCATGGTTAATAGGAAGCTTAATTCCATCAATTGTATTTTTACTAATTGGAAATATTAATTACGAAAGAAAAGATTTAATAATATAATTAAAAAGACAAGATTTAAATTAGATCTAAATCTTGTCTTTTTAATATTAAATTAAGTCTCTGTATAATCCGATTACATGTCCTAAAATTTCAAGGTTATTAGTAATAATTGGATCCATGTTATCATTTTCTGGCTGAAGTCTATAGTTTTTTTCTTCTTTGAAAAATCTTTTTATAGTAGCAGAATCGTCAATCAATGCCAATACTATATCTCCATTTTTAGCAGTAGATCTTTTTTCAATTAATACATAATCCCCATCTAGAATTCCAATATTTATCATGCTGTCACCAAAAACTTTTAACATAAATAAATCTTTATTTTCAGTTAGGCTTGTGGGAATAGGGAAGGTATCTTCGATATTTTCAGATGCAAAAATCGGGCTTCCTGCAGCAACTCTACCAATAATAGGAATATCTACTGTTTGTTTTTTTGCTAACATCATATCACTGTCTTGATTTTTTATTATGACAGTTCGATTTTTCATAGCAGATTTTTCAATGTATCCTTTGGCTTCTAGTCTCTCTAAATAGCCATGGACTGAGGAAGGACTTTTCAAACCAACGCCTTTGCATATTTCTCTAACAGTAGGAGAGAAACCTTGAGTTTCAATTATTTTTTTTATAAAGAATAATATTTCCATTTCTTTTTGATTCAGATCTTCATACATTATTATCACCTATCTTTATAATTATTTTAACACAGAAATAAATAAAAAACAAACATTAGTTCATTTTTTTGAAAAAGTTATTGACAATGAACATCTGTTCAGTTATTATATAAATAGAACAAATGTTACGAACTGATGTATGGAGGTAATTATGAAAAAAAAGTTAAATATAAAATATAAGATTAGGATATTGAGTGTTATATTTATTTTTGTTTTATTAAATCTAGGAATAAATATAATTAAAATTCCGGCAAATATTGATGAAAACCATATGTATTTATCAAATGAAGAAACTGATTCGAATGACTATTTCATCGTAACTGCAAATAATGGAGATACAATATGGAATATTGTTAAAAATAACTATAATAAAATAGAAAAACCTAGAAATATGGAATTTAGAGATGTAATTTCTATTACGATCGATTTAAACGGTGGTTCTAATTTACAGATAGGACAAGGTGTTAAGCTTCCTAAAAGCATTAAATAACGCATTCTGATGCGTTATTTTTTTAAATTAAGGTCTTTAATTGGATTTAAATTAATTGCTTCTCTAATTTGTACTGAATTTACATGAGTGTATATTTGAGTAGTCGAAACACTCTCATGTCCGAGAATTACTTGTAAAGTTCGAATATCTACATCTCCATATTGATACAAAAGAGTAGCAGCTGTATGCCTAAGGCTATGAGGTGAATATTTTCCGCCTAAACCACATTTTTTAAGGTATTTGGTCACCATATATTGAATGCCTCTAGGTCCAAGAAACTGATCTCCAGTTTTGTTTACAAATAAATTATCTACATCAGAATCAGGTCTAACTCTCATATAGTCGTTTATTGATTCAAGTACAGAAGAGTTGAGATAAATTATTCTTTCTTTATTTCCTTTACCAATTATTCTAATAGAGTTATCTTTGTTAAAATGATCCGTGTGTATATTAACTAATTCTGATAATCTTAATCCTGTATTTAAAAATAGCATAATTATAGAGTAATCTCTCAGTTTATAAAATTCATCGTCATTATCTAATATTGTAATTAGTAATCTTTGAACTTCTTCTAACTCCAAATAATGAGGCATTCTTTTAGGAATTTTAGGTCCTTCTAACAATGACATTGGATTACTATCTAGTATGCTAATTATCTTATATAAGTAATTGAAAAAACTTCTTAGTGATGAAAGCTTTCGGGATCTAGTTGACGAAGAGTTATTTAGATATTTATCAGTATAACTGATATAAGCGATTAAATCTCTTATGCCAATTTTTTTTATTATTTCTTCGTTTATATCAGTTATATCTAAATCTGAAATTTTTTCTATCGGACAATTAATTAAGCCAGTACGGTGCTTAATAAACTGCAAAAAATTTATTACATCACCTTGATATGATTTAATTGTATTAGAGGAGTTTTCTTTTATAGATTCTAAATAGTCAACCCAATCATCTACAATAGTATTTCTCATTTAATTTCTCCTTTTCCCTCACTTGATGTCGTATAATTATTATTATACGACATCAAGTGTATTTTTGCAATCTAATATATGTTAATGAATCCTTCCCTTTCTAAATTTTTCAATGAAATTAAGATAGCTAGTTTTATCTGATCAATACTTAGACCACCTT
>JAAYEN010000090.1 GCA_012728775.1 Tissierellia bacterium | reverse complement strand
CCCCAAGCGTGGTCAATCAGTAATTCTGCATTAATTCCAAATAATTTGTATAATAAATCTTCATTGTGATATTCATTAGAGTTTCCCATAGAGCATCTGGCAATATCTCCCATAGTGAATATTCCTCTTTTTTCTAACTTTTCAGAGTATCCATTTCCGATACGCCAAAAATCTGTTAAAGGACGATGGGACCATAATAAGTGGCGATAACTTTTTTCATCTAATTCAGCTATTTTCAAACCATTTTTATCTGATGGTATTCGTTTCGCTTGAATATCCATTGCAATTTTAGCTAAATATAAATTTGTACCAATTCCTGCTGAAGCTGTAATACCTGTAGATTTTAGAACATCAGAAATGATTTTCTCAGCAAATTCTCGAGCTGTATACTTATAAATATTTAAATAATTGGTAATGTCTATAAATACTTCATCTATGGAATAAACGTGAATATCTTCAGGAGAAATGTATTTTAAATATAATTGATAAATTTGTGTGCTAATATCAAGATAACACGCCATTCTAGGTGGAGCAATAATATAATCTAAAGCAATATTAGGTGATGATTTGACTTCTATGTCATCATAAGATGCACTATAAAAAACTCGCCCTGGGGCCTTTGATAACCTTGATGCATTTATTTCTTTAACTTTTTGTATAACCTCAAATAGTCTTGATCTTCCAGATATTCCGTAAGATTTGAGACTGGGAGTCACAGCAAGACAAATCGTCTTATCTGTACGACTTGCATCAGCTACAACTAGATTTGTAGTCAAAGGTTCAAGTTTTCGTTCTACGCATTCCACTGAAGCATAAAATGACTTTAGGTCAATTGCCATATATTTTCTGTTATTCATATGATTTCCCCTCATCTATTCAAACGTCTTTTAAGTGTATTTTCTTAAAAATATTATACACTAACAGAACATATGTTTCAATTAATTGATGAAGAATTACATTTATTTTTTAAATTTTAAATTAATATTTTCCTGTAATTTTAAAAAATCTTTAACAATTATATTTTGTAATTAATAAATAACAATCGTTTCATTCTAATGACTAAAGCATATTTCTAATTTATATTATTTTTTTATTTTCGAATTTTTTATATAATTCTTGATTCCACTATGAAATATTCCTGCATCAAATCCTATAATTAGAAACTTAAACCCCATCTCAATATGTTTATTCATTTCTTCGTAGTTAGACATAATTCCTGGAATTATATTATGTCTTTTACAAGCATCTAAAAATAAATCGATGGCATCTAATACCTCTATACTATGGGTATCTCCTTGAGCACCATAGGAAAATGAAAGGTCATAGGGTCCTAAAAAAGCTATTTCAAATCCTTCAACAGAAAATATTTCCTCAATATTTTCTATTCCTTCTTTATTTTCAATTTGTAAAATAGTCAAAATACCCTCTTCCACAAACTTCATATATTCTACAGTTTCGATGGCATATAAGCTAGCTCGTCCGGCTCCAAAACCTCTATTACCCCTAGGAGGATAGTGCATCATAGAGATTGCCATTTCGGCCTCCTCTTTTGTATTAATCATCGGAAACATAACCCCAAAAGCTCCAGCATCTAAAACTTTTTTTACTTCTCCTTCGTTTAACGCTGGAACCCTTGCCAAGGGAGTACATAAAGTAGAATCCATTACATCAATTTGTCTTCCTAGTGTTTCAATGTTCATACCACCATGTTCGTAATCGATAACTAGAAAGTCCAATCCAGATTTTCCTATTATTTTTGTAATTTCAGGACTAGGTATATTACCAAAAATCCCCAAAGCCACTTGCCCATTTAACATTCTTTCTTTTGCCACATTTTTCATTATATTCTCTCCTGTTTTATTTCTATAGTATTTATATTTATACAGTGAAAAGATTTTAGATAAAAACTAATATTTCTTATAATAAGTTTATTTAAATATTTACAAATCTATTTTTTCAATAAACATACCGTCTCCACATGGCTCGAGTGGTCAGTATGGATAAAATTCCATTTTTTTAGATTTAGTCGTTCTTGGGAACATATCAACTTGTATATATGATATCACCTTACAAGATAATAAATTGCCAAAATCGTTACAATGCTTCGTCCGCCTTTTAACTATTGTAAATTTAGAGACTAATATGATTATTTTTCTTACCTTTCATTTGAAATTATAATTTTAAAATAAATCAGAATGAGAACCTATCCTTATTCGAGATAAAACTAAGACATTTTCAATTTTTCATAAATCATGAGTAAGTCTTACTCTATATGATATTCCCTTGTTCCAATATTATCCCCGCTTAAGCTATGGTCTCTGTATTTTTCTGCTAGAATTTCACCCTTAGCTAAGCTTTTAATTACTTCAAAGATTTTATCGATATTCTAACCTTGTTTTTTAACAAGTTTTAAATCTTTCTTAAATCTACTTGTGAATTTAACTTTGTATATCATATTTCAAATGCTGTTTTTAATTCTTCAATGTTTCCATAAGGAGATAAATCTCCTTCTGATACTTTGACTACCATAAGTCATTATCAATGTCTTATTTACAGGTACTACCTAGGTGGAGGATTATTAAGCACAAAATAAGTCATACTTTTTATTGGTTTACCATCCTTCTCATACTTTCCAAATCCCCATACTTTATCCTCACGATTCATAAGAATAACAAATAATATTAATCCAAAGAACATACCAGCCTGAGTGACATTTTGTCCACATGCTTCATAAATAGGTTGAAAAACAGTACCTGTCCAATCATTCCCAGGCATCCAGCCAGCGGTATTAATTTCATTCTGATCAATCATCTCATTAAGTGCATCTTCTATTTTCTTATAATCTGCTGCTGAAAGCTTCTTCATCCATTTTTCAAAATCCTTTTCATGAGGAATATGAGTAATATATTTTCCGCTATCAATTGAATATAACATATTGATCATCCTTTCTTATATGTGTATACTGCTCTCCCCTTAATAGTTTTGTCTTTTACATAGCTTATTCCCAAATCAGGGTTGTCTGTAATATAATTATAAAAATTCCTACCTAATACACCTGCCTTGCCTCTATCAAGCTGTGACCACTCTTCTTCTGTAAATACATCAGGTACAGTAAACTCTTCACCATCAAAATCACCTGCCTGAATTCTTTTGATAACCTCATCAACAGAAAAAATCGTTGTTTCATCAAATAGTTTGAAACGAATGTATTCCTGAATACTCATTCTTTTTTCCGCTGCCGCTTCCTCTAACTTTTTACTGTATTCATCATCCAAGTCAAATCTAAATGTTGCCAATATAACCACTCCTTAATTTTTATTTCGCAACGTCTGCTGACGTTACAATTATATTATACATCGTCTGCTGTCGTTGTCAAGTCTTTTTTTAAAAAATTTTTAATAGCATCTAATTCTATCAGTCCAATACAAAAGACAGCCCTGCAATACAAAGCTGTCTTTTCTATTTATCTAGTTTTTTTATAAGCATTTCTGGAGTATTAACTTCTATTGGATAAATTTTAAAGTCTTTAACATTTCGAGTAAGAATCATATCACATCCATAGTTCTTACATGCAATATAAACAAGACTATCTTCAAAGTCCTCTGCTTTTAATTCGTATGATTCAAGTATATCCAGCTCTGTGATTGGGATTACGCCCACTAGATCTAAGAGATAACCTAAATATTCATAAACTTTATCGGTGTCTTTGATTTGTTTTCTTATTAAATAATAAATATCCGTAAAAGAATTTTCAGTTATATAGGCTTCTATTTGACCTTTCTCAACACACTGAAAAATTTTATATGATGCATCGAATAGTTTCTCTCGCTTGAAAGCAACATCAAGAAATATATTGGTGTCAATGACTACTTTCATTATAAATACCGGTCCTCAAGTCTTTCTTCCCTAAGCCTATCTCTTGTGTAATTCTCATTTTCTTCATTCAAGATGCCAACTAATTTATCCAAAGAGGAAGAAGCTATAGGTTTTGTTAGCCTAGCTACTATTTTGCTATTTTTGCTAATTAAAATATCCTGTTCACCAGCATTATCTAAATATTTACCTAAGTTTGCTTTTAATTCTGTTGCTGTGACTATCATATTTATCACCTCTTTATGTTCTATTGTAACACATTCGAACGATTTATAAAATCATTTCGTACGATTCAATTAAATATCCATATATAACTATGGCCATAGGATATGATAAAATTCCTTTTGCGCCCGAAGGGCATATTTAAGACCTAACCTTATTCCTTAGGAGTGAAACGTCTAAAAGGAATAGAGGTAGGTCCTATGCCAGGGATCACCAAGATCACGAACCGCAGGTGAAGTGGAATTGGATTGATCCTACGGCCGTATCCGAAGGATATTTCACACCCGAAGGGTATTTCACAAATCCGAAGGAATTTATATCGCTACGAATCACTTACTCAGAAGAGCAAGTGATTCGCAATG
>JAAYEN010000235.1 GCA_012728775.1 Tissierellia bacterium | reverse complement strand
GCTATTTCTGTATTTGGAGTTGCAATAGTGAAAAGTCCATATTCATCTAACTTTTTTTCCAGAAGTATCACAACATCATCTAGCGTCGTATTTTCTATATTTATACCAAAAATCTTAACTCTATCCATGAATTCTTAGCCTTTCTTCTAATAAATCTAAAGTTTCCTTAGCTAGAGTTTCCTGCCTTTTATTAGCAAGGGTAATGGATACTTTTCTATCATCTATGTTTTCCATACAATAATCGTATTTCAATCGTAAATCCTCCGCAGTTAATTCTTCCACCCTCAAATATTCAGTAACTGATAATTCTTCAATAAGTCCAGTCACTTTTGGATCATAAATCAAACCGACTATAGGAACGTTAGCTTTTGCAGAATATATTAAAGCATGAAGTCTCATTGCTAGTACCATTTTACACTTTCTCAAAATAGCAATTATATCTTCTACTTCGTATTTATTTTGCAATAAATGAATTCTTTTATTTTTACTAATTAATTTAATAGTTTCAGAATATTCCACATCGTAAGGATAATGCATAGGCACTATTAATATATCTATATCTTCACTCAATAAACTGTCACAAAACTTTGCTATCTCTCTAGTTAAATTAGGAGAATTTTGCCAATTTCTAATGGAAATTCCTAAAACATTATCACCCAATTCTATTCCTTGAGACTCTAGTATTTCATCTGCTCTTTCGTCAGAAGATGAGTCTAGTAAAAAAACTGGATCAGCAGTCATCTTGAGATTTTCGTTTGTAACTCCAATGTATTTAGTAAACATCACCGAAGACTTATCTCGTAAGGTAATAAAATCTACTTTGTTGAGAACTCTTCTAGTAATCCATCTATTAAACTTGCTATCTATTGGTCCAATTCCATTGGCAAAGACAAATACTTGCTTTTTAAAAAAATTTGCTAAGGATAGTAAAGCTAGGTAATAATATAAACTTCTACTACTAGTAATATCTTGGAGAAGGCTTCCTCCTCCAAATACAAAACAATCAGTATCCTTCATAGCTTTGAAAACTTCTTTAAAAGAAAATCTATCTAAAGAATCTACTCCATAATTTTTTTTAGTCTTTTCAGGGTCCTTAGACAATGCTGTAATAATGAAATCTTCATCTGTCTTTTTTAAATTATCTACCATCGCTTTTAATATTGCATCATCACCAGAGTTATCAAAGCCAAAGTATCCGGAAAGTAAAAGTTTTTTAGTCATCTGACTCACTTCTCCTTAGGATTTTATAAACTTGATCTTTAGTTTCTATAATTTTAGGAGTATTTATTTCTACAATATTTACTGCCATTGCTCCAATTCCTACTAATGTCCAGAAGGAAAAAATTATTTTAGGTAGATACAATACATTTTCTGCCAAGCCGTGAGTAAAAACTCCTATAATACCAGCTACTACACCTGCTCCAATATATTTGAAATATTTATCTCGATTAATATATTTTGTCTGATTTATAAGTTTCATAATAGGATATCGAATAAAATCCAGTAACATAACCATAAACAAAACAAATCCAGCAAAACCTAGTTCTGCAAAAGTCTGTATAAAGGAGTTATGAGCATGGTATGCATTTATTGTTCTACTATAAGTTTCAAAAACTTTTTTAAATGGCAAATG
>JAAYEN010000097.1 GCA_012728775.1 Tissierellia bacterium | reverse complement strand
TGACTTTTGGAAAAGAAGTCTTTGAATCCTTTTCCTATTTTGTATTCCTTGCGCAAGTTTTGCACTTTTATAAAGGCTTCTTTAGCCATGGACAATCACCTCCCTTTCCATTTCGATTCTATCTCTTACTACATCCCAAGTTTCTTTGTGCTGAGTTTTTTCTCTAAATTCTTCCACTCTCTCAGGATAATGACATGCGATTAAATGATCATTTTCGTCAATAGGCGTCAAATTCGGTTCTTCATTCATACACTTATCCGTTCTAAAAGGACAGCGCTCCTTAAACCTGCAACCGAATTGTTTTTCAATTAAATTCGGCGGGGTTCCTGGTATGGAGATTAATTCCTTTCCAATATCCAAAATGCTAGGTGATGCATTGTGTAGTCCTAAGGAATAGGGATGGAATGGTTTTTTGAAAAATACTTTTGTGTTGGCTTTTTCCATAATTTTTCCGCCGTACATTACTAGAATGGTTTCGCATACTTCGCTTACCACTGCGATGTCGTGGGTTATGAAAATCATGGAGCTGTTAAATTTTCCTAAAACTTCTTTGATTTGCTTTAGAATTCTATCTTGTACCACTACGTCTAGTGCTGTAGTGGGTTCGTCTGCGATTATCAATTCCGGATTGAGAGACAGAGCCATTGCAATTACTGCACGTTGCTTCATACCTCCACTCATTTGGTGTGGGTGTGCATCCATCCTGTCGGGTTTTAAGCCTATGATGTCGAATACTTCTACAGTTCTGTCGTAGGCTTCTTTTTTAGTCATCTTGGTGTGGGCCATAATCCCTTCGATGATTTGGTCTCCTACTCGATAAACGGGATTGAGTGCGTTCATAGCTGACTGAGAAACCATGGCGATGTCGTTTAGTCGAAGTTTTCTAATTTCTTCTTTGGACATCTTGACTATGTCTTTTCCATTGAAGAGAATTTCTCCTTGGGGGATGACGCAGTTTTCTGCTCCCATTCGCATTATGGTTTTTGCAAGAGTGGTCTTCCCACATCCTGACTCGCCCACCAGTCCTAGACTTTCGCCTTTTCTAAGTGTGAAGCTCACGTCTTCCACTGCGTGAACAGGTCCTGCTTTTGTTTCGTAGTCTATAGACAAGTTATTTATTTTTAATAATAAATCCATCTACCTACCTCTCAATCTTGGGTTTACCACTTCTTCCATAGCTCTGGAAAGAAAGAAGATGGACAGCAGCAATAATACTATTGCTAGTCCTGGAGTTAGTGTCCACCACCATGCGTTTCTAGAGTTTCCAGTTACGAAACTGGTGTGAAGAATTTGTCCCCAACTGGGCACATCTGGATCCCCAAAGCCTAAAAATGCTATGCTGGCTTCTGACATAATTGCGAAGTTTACTGTAAAGGTCATCTCCAAAAGTATAAGGGGCACCACGTTGGGTAGAATATATTTCGTCATGATTCTAAAATGTCCTGCGCCCGAAACTTTTGCGGCTTTTATAAATGGACGTTTCGCAATGGATAGTACCTGAGAACGAACAAGTCTAGCTACAGTTCTCCAAGATAAAAAGGAAACTGCCAAAATAATATTCCAAATACTAGGCTTTAAAACTGCAGAGAGGACTATTACAAATGGTATAAAGGGAATTGCGTAGAAAAAATCTACGATTCTCATGAGCACCACGTCCACCATACCTCCGAAGTATCCGGAAATAATTCCAATGGAAGAGCCCAGCAGCGTTACCAAAACTGCTGCCAAAATTCCTACCATGAGTGCCGTTCTAGTTCCTAAAATTACTTGACTATAAACATCTCTACCTACGTCTGTAGTTCCAAAGGGAAATCCTTCGATAGGTGGTGAAAGTCTTAAAATTTTTCCGTCTTCTCCGTAATGCCTGTCCCTGGGATTGTGAGGAGCCAAAGACGTGGAGAATAGTCCTACTATGATAAAAAATACCAGTAGTATAGCGCCGATAAATGCTAACTTGTCCTTTTTTAAATTAGCTAAAAATAACCTTCTGACTGAATGGGTATTTACATTTTTCTTTTTGTTTTGAGTTTTATTTTTATTCATAATTACACCCCATCAATCGTAAGAAATTCTCGGATCCAGTGCAGCATATAATACGTCTGCTACTAGATTCATAATCATCATCATCATGGATATGATAATGAAAGATCCTTGGGCTAGGGGATAGTCGTGCCTTGTAACAGCTTGAACGATTTCTCTTCCCAGTCCTGGCCAACTGAATACTACTTCCAGTAAAACCTGTCCGCCTATGGCTGAGCCGATAAACAACGCTCCAGATGTAATAACTGGAAGCAGGGCGTTTCTGGCTGCGTGGGCATATCTAATTCTTCTGTCAGTTAGACCTTTTGCCCTGGCCATTTCTATATAATCTTCGTCCATAACTTCTAGCATGCTATTTCTCATGATGAGCATGGGAGTAGCGAGGAAGTACAATCCTGCCACAAAAGATGGCAAAATTAAATGCTTTAGAAAATCCAGTTTTAAAAAGATTTCGCTAAAAGTCTCTCCCACATATCCTGCACTTCTCATTCCTTGGGCCGGAAGCCATTTCAATACTGTAGAAAAAATTATAATCGCCATTAATCCTACCCAAAAGGTAGGGGCTGATCTAAAAAATAGTGCAAACAATATCGAACCACTTTCTAAGATGCCACCGCGTTTCCAAGCCATAGCCGTTCCTAAAATAATTCCTAATATATAGGCGAATATCATGGCGGTAAACATCAGAATTAAAGTAGCTGGCAATCTCTCTCCTATAATTTGGATTACGGATTTGCCATAAAAATAAGATTGTCCAAAATCCAATTTCAATAAATCTTTTAAAAATATAACGTATTGAGTTCCAAGTCCCTTATCCAAACCGTATTCAGCTAAAAGTGCATCTCTAGCTTCTTTGGGGATGGATGGATCTACGACAAAGGCCGTAGGGTCTCCTGGCATCGCTCTAAAAAGAAAAAAGATCATCGTGGAAATGAGGATGAACATTAAAAACATAATACCTATTCTTTTAAGAATATATTTTCCCATAAATTCCTCTCTTTTCATCTATATACAAGTATTACCGGATAAAAATCCGGTAACACTCATAATCTTTATTTTATTATTCTGCTGGCATGTGGAGTCTACCTTGGCTATCCCAAGTGAATCCTGCATCTTCTAAGATTTCTCTTGCTTTTTCTGGGTTGTATTCGTCGTAAATTGGAACTTCTGGATTGTGCCAGAATGCATTAGCTTCGTTGATTACAAGTCCACCGCCGCCTCTGCTTCCGTGACCATTTAGATGAACGTCCACTGCAAGGTCGTAGTCAACCAAGTGAGCAACCGCTATACGGAATGCCTTGTTGTTAAATGGAGCTTTGTCGATGTTGAATCCTAGATAGAAGAATCCAATATCTGGAACGCTTGTAACTTCTAAGTGATCAAACTTTCCACCTTCATTTTTCTCGATGATTTCTATATGAGCTGGAACCAAGTCGAAGGATAACATATCCACTTCTTTAAGTTCTAGTGCAGTTAAAACACCTTCAGGTGATCCGAAGATTCTGAATATATATCCATCAATTTTAGCTGGGTTATAATATTCGTCAAATCTTTCTGCTACTAACTCTTCACCTGGACGGAAGTTTACAAACTTAAATGGTCCTGATCCGATTGGGAATTCGTTAGTGTCGTTTTTAGGATCTGCTTTCGCTTCCCAAATATGCTTTGGCAAAATTGGAATTTGCGTTAGGGTATTATTTACAAATGATGCTGTAGGATATTTCAGTTTGAATTGAACTGTGTTATCATCTAGAATTTCCACAGATTCAATGGGCTCTAAGAATGACATAAAGTATTCTACGCTGTTATCGATAAATGCATCATAAGTGTATTTAATATCTTCTACAGTTACTGGCTCTCCGTCGTGGAAAGTCAGTCCTTGTTTAATTACTACGTTTATAGTCGTATCGTCTACTAGTTCCCAAGATTCAGCAGTAGCTGGAATCGGTTCGATGTCTGGGCTTATTCTTACTAACTTATCGTATATAAGTCTTAAGTTTCTCCACTCGTAAACAGTTTTTGCGCCCATTGGGTTTAGAGTATTTAGATTAATATTACTTGCTACTTTTAGAGTTTTGTTTTCTGTAAGTGGCTCAAGTTGGATTGGAGTCCATTCGTTGAAAAGTCCTTCTCCAGGAATCGCAATTGCGCCTGAGAATTTTTCCTTGTCATAAACTTGTACGCCATTTCTAGAATAAATATTTACTCTAGGAACATCTTCAGCTAAAATTCTTTGAGCTTCGAATACCAACTCTTTACGTTTTTCTGGATCCATTTCAGATCTTTGAGCGTCAGCAATTTTGTCGAACTCTTCATTTCTATAACGGTCTGTATTATTTCCGCCTAGCTTAGCATTTTCAGAGTGGTTAATAGAGTGGATAAACATATCTGGATCTAGTCTCTCTATCCTACCTGACCAACCGATGGTGTACATATCATGCTCGTTGGCATCTCCGTAAAGAACATCCATTAGAACTGCGAAATCTGTTGGTTGAGCAGTAACATCTACTCCTAATGCTTTTAATTCTTCAGCAACCTCGTTAGCCATTTCGTAGTTCACCATGTTCGCCTCTGGCAAAGAACTAAGAATTGTTAGAGAAGGTACCAATTCACCTTCTGCTTTTGCGCTGTCAGTATCTGTTGTAGTAGTAGCAGGTTTAGTAGTTTCAGTTTTTTGTCCACATGAAGCTAATAATAAAACTAGTACTAATAAGATACTTAAGTGTTTCATTCTTTTCATTATATTCCTCCTAAATTATTGGCAAATGTCAATAATTCCATCTACCAGACAGTCATAAAAAGTTTTGACTTGCACAAATGTTTACAGTATTAGAATAATTATGTCAAATAAATTTATTATAAGTATAATAATAAAACGAGCTAAAGTTAGTTAATTACTAATAAATTGAAAAAAATGAGGAATAAATTAATTTTAGAAATACTAAAATTTGGTGTAGAAAAAGAAATTTTTATATATTTGGAGATAAAATATATATTATCGACATATCCAATCCGTCATAGGGTACGCATTCCCATGGGTAACGTGACGAAAAGGCAATAATTTGCAAATCAATACATCAAACATATTCAATCCGTTAGGCAAAGGCGCAGCCAACTTTTCACTTTCCACTTTTAATTTTTAACTGACCGAAGGTGTCATTTGGGAAATTCGAGATGGAACTCAAATTTCCCCGGGTCGCACAGAGTACGACCCCTACAGTAAGACCATCCAATCGAAATTTTTAACTTTTCACTTTTAACTGTTAACTGCTAACTGTTATCTATCATCTGTATTACTGGTTTTATTATTTCCTAATTTCAGTTATAATATGTATATTAAAAGCTTAATAATTGACATTTACGGGGGGAATATTTTGAACAATAAGGAAACTGTATTTATAACGGGGCATAGAAATCCGGACTCGGATTCTATTTGTGCTGCTATTGCTTATGCAGATTTGAAAAATCGACGTGGAAAAATCAGCGCTATACCCATTCGCTTGGGAGATATTAATCGCGAGACCCAATTTATTTTAAACTATTTTGGGATGGAAGCGCCTATATTAAAAGAGACGATGAAACCCCAGGTATCGGATTTAAATATCGACCCACCGTACAAGGTTTCAAAAACTACTACTATGAACAAGGCTCTAAACATTATCCAAAACGAAAATCTATCCAATATCCAAGTTGTAAACGAAGAGGAAGAGCTATTGGGGATAGTAACCTTGTCCAATTTAACCGAAGGATACATGGATATATGGGATGACAATATTCTGGGCAGGAGCAATACACCTTTGGAAAATATTGTGGAAGTTATGCGAGGAGAAATCGTATTTGAACCTAAAAATCCTAGAAGTTTCCAAGGACGAATGACGGTTTATGCTATGGAGCCTGAAAATGTACAAGATAATATCCAAGAGCTGGACATTGTAATAGTAGGAAATAGAGAAAATGCCCAAAAAGATGCCATCTTAAGAGGCGTTAGTTTGCTGATTTTAACGATAGGTTCAGAAATTTCAGAAGAAAATTTAGCTCTAGCAAAAGAAAATGACGTTACCATTATTTCAACGGAATTGGACACCTTCCTAGCAGCTAGGCTGTTACCTTTGGCTGTTCCTGTGGAATATGTAATGACTAAAAAGGATTTGGTGAAGTTTAAAGAAGATGACTTCGTAGATGATATCAAAATTATTATGGGAAATACTCGATACAGATCCTACCCCATAGTAGACAATAAGAACCAAGTAGTGGGCAGTATAGCTAGATACCATCTTATTTCCAACAAGAAAAAGCCGTTGATATTAGTGGATCACAACGAACGAAATCAATCCATAGCCGATATAGAGTCGGCGGAAATTATTGAAATTATTGACCACCATAGAGTTGCTAATATCGCAACCAATCAGCCAATTTATTTTAGAAATTCTCCTGTGGGATCTACTTCTACAATTATTTCTCAAATGTTTTTCGAACAAGGAGTTAGCCCGACGAGAGAGATAGCTGGAATACTTTGTGCAGCGATTATATCAGATAC
>JAAYEN010000044.1 GCA_012728775.1 Tissierellia bacterium | reverse complement strand
TTTTGTTAAATCGTACTCGGAGCGGGAACTAAATCCTGAAAACAAAGTCAAGCAAAGACAATTAAATGGCTGTAATATAGACAGTTGTGGCTTTCTGTTGTTTTGCTAGTTTGCCCATTTTTGCACTTGTTTTGTCGCTTTTGGCGCCCCTTTGGCGCCCTGGAAATTCCTTTATATTTATATCTTTGTGAGGCACTTAAACAAAGGAAAATATGAGAAGAATTGACAAAGTTAGCACCGATAATCCAAAACTTTTAAAGAAAGAGCTCAAGAATGGCACATATAGCCTGTATTTAGAATATTATTTGGGTTATTCAAAATCAGTTGACAGTAAAACAGATAAGGATGTTATTGTTAAAAATCGCAGAAAAGAAAGTTTGGGATTGTATATCTCTAAAAGCCCTCGTACCCCGTTAGAGCGGCAAACAAACAAGGAAACTTTGGAGTTAGCCAAAAGGATCCGTTTTGAAAAAGAACAACAAATGAAAGAAGTGGCCACCGGATATCGACTTCCGTCATTTAAAAAGGTGAATATTCTGGATTGTATGGATGCTTATTATGATAATTACACGAAAGGGGATAAGCGCATGATTAAAGCTGCCATAAAACGTTTTAAAGATTTTCTGACATTGGAGAACCCTCTACATAAAAATCATGTCACAGCCGAACAAATGAACAAAGCAATGATGGAGAGATTTGTAGAGTATTTGAAGAGTATCAGTAAAGGTGAAGGGGCATTAACACATTACAAACGATTTAAAAAAATCATTAAGTATCTGGTTGAGGAAGATTATTTGCGAAAGAATCCTTGTCTCAATGTTACGTGCAAAGCAGATGAAGGAGCATTGAAAAAAGATATCTTGAGTATTGAAGAAATACAGATGTTAATCAATACAACTTATCCGCAACAGAATTTAGAAGTAAGACGAGCTTTTATTTTTTGTCTTTATACCGGAATTCGTTTTTGTGATGTCAAAGACTTAGTGTTTTCAAATGTGGATTATTCAAATAAGCTACTTACGTTTAATCAAAAAAAGGCACAAGGACAGAGCTCGAAAAGTTGGGTGACAATTCCACTGAATGATGGCTTACTTCAGCTTATTGGGACATCTGAAAAAATGAGTTTTGAAGAAATATCCAATGATAACATCTTCAAGTTACCTTCGCAAACAATGTGTTTGCGCTCATTGAAATACTGGGTCAAGCTTGCAAAAATAAATAAGCATATTACATGGCACTGTGCACGACACTCCTTTGCTGTTAATATTCTAAACAATGGAGCTAACATTAAAACTGTTGCTAGCTTGCTAGGACATAGCGGTATTCAGCATACTGAGAAATACACCCGTGCTGTAGATGAATTAAAACAAAAGGCGATTAATAGTCTTCCTGAATTGGATCTGTAAACTTACTTGGTGATTTATCGGCAAAATTATGTTCGGGTTGTATAAAGTTAGAGCTCTGATTTATCGTTCAGATAGGTTATTACCGTTGTTCATGATATTATTTTTCCCATCTGTATTCCATTTTGCCTGGTCAAACGTATATTTAAACCCCGTAAAATAATTGGCATTCGGATTGTACCTCAACCTCAAAATTGGAATTATATTATTGTAACCGCTGCTTACAAACGTCTTATACACTTGTATCTGATTATCGTTTGTCATCTTAAACTTTTGTGTAGCACCAAAATGCATACGCTTTTCGATATTGAAACCCAGATACCTGCATTTATTCATGATCCCAAAGCATCAGCACCTGATTCAACCGCGATGAAAGAAATTCCTTTTGAGTCCAACTCATACTCCGTTTTTGATTGGGTATATAATCACTTTAAGATGCTGTACAAGATATATCAAATATGTTCTTTCTCATCATAAGAGCTAAAAAGAACCTGCAATACAATACGATTGGAAACTACACTTACCAAAAGAGAGTCTATCTGATTAAATAATAGAACTGACTGGTTTTTATCCTCGGCAGTATTACCCAGAGCATCTTAGATTAGTAGAATACTAGACGGGGAACAAAACCGAGAGTTTGTATTCCTGACCAATGTAATGCATATCTCAGCCCGGCAAGTTACAGAACTGTATAAAAGCCGTTAGCAAATTGAGCTTTTCTTCAAATGGATTAAACAACATTTAAGAATCAAAAAGTTTTGGGAAACTTCTGAAAATACCGTACGAATACAAATATATGCGCTATAAGTACTTATTGTCTGGTTGATATTGTTTAAAAGGATATGCAGATAGAAAGAAGCAGTATGAAGTCTTACAGATATTGAGGTATTTCTTTGACAGACAAAACTCACTGTAGAGACCTGTTTACTAAAACTAAATTTCAAAATGACAAAGATCGTTTTAGGCTTAATAGGCCAAATTTATTTCATTATTAATTCGTCCCAAATTTTAATGGGACACTAGTGCTTTTAGTTTATTCATAAAAATAGAAATAAGATTCGGCAAATCATCTTTCACATTCTCCTTCTTATCAAGTAATAAGTTCATATTCTTTTCCACAAACTCCAGCATACCGTCACGTGTTGAATACATAGGAATCGCCTTAGATCCTAAGTATTGTATACCATTATTTATAGCAATAGCTTTAAATCCTAATAAGTTGACTATTCTAAATAACTTACTGTCACACTCTGCAAACATTATTCCTTTTTCAAACTGCATAATAGGTATAATGGCATACATCATTAAAATTTTGAATAATTGTATTCCATAGTTCTGAAAATCAGATCGTACCGCAAACCTACCAACATGCCAAATATGGACGTTACTATTTTCAGGAGCAATATCATTTAGTTCTTTGATCCCAAACATTTTTGTTATTGGTAATTCATCCTCTCCATTCCATTTCATTATACGAATTGATCCTACAATTTCATTCTGGTAGTTCTTTGCTACAAAAATCTTGGATTTAGAAAAGTATTGAAGTTCTTCTTTATATATAGCTAATATTTCTTTCCTTCTTTTTAAGGGATCAATTAGTGTGTTTTCGTGATGTTTATAATTCTCATCTACGACAAACTTCGAAAGTGAAAGAAGATGTTCTTTTGAAAGTTGACATATAGAATAATTTTCAAAAGTTGCAATTAATTTATCCATGATTGAGTCTATATTTTCAATTTATTTCGCAAAAATAATCTTGTAATTATGGATTATCAATACCCAAATGGGTGATTTTTAAACTAACCCCTATTATGCATGAGCATCCAATATAATTTTTTTTCATCTGATTTTAAGATTTTAATTTGGTTCCATTAATTTTCAAAGTTTAGGACATTTATTTACTAGAAAAGTGAACTTTAATCTTTTAGACGCTGAGAAGTTGCCTGAATAAGTCCTGATGGGCAAAAGAGGCAGATAACCTGTAATAAATCCTTCTTTTGATGATTTATTTATGTTGTAGTTCCTATCTTTAATAAACGATATCTGATAGTATCTACCTGCCATTTCAATGCTTTTTGAATGTTGTTTTGTGAATTTTTCGGACCAAGTTGTCGAAAAGTCTTATATCTTTGTGAGAGTATTTTTTGATTGAAATATGATGGAGGTAAAAGACTTTTTTATTAAAGACAATATCATTGATAAGATTTCTGATGAAGCTTACAATGATATTGCAGCCATAATTGAGGATATTGACACTTTTGCTCGAACGACTTATAGAAGTGTGTATGTAATCGACTATTACAAACAAAACTTTCTTTATGTTTCTGAGAATCCCTTATTTCTCTGTGGAATGGATGCAAACGAAGTAAGACAACTAGGATAT
This sequence comes from Tissierellia bacterium, assembly GCA_012728775.1. The sequence continues at coordinate 2,455 of JAAYEN010000044.1, read as the reverse complement.
CGTTTTTACCTCAATCAAGTTCCTCCTGAAGATTTACGTTTGCTGCTTGAAGCTAATGCTGCTGGGTTTCAGTTTATTAATAATATTTCCGCCAAAGAGAAAAAAAATTATTCAATTCTATATGATTTTCATATTGTAAATAGAATCTCGAAAAAACAACAACTAATCAACCATCAAATAACTCCATTAAGGTTAGCTGAGAATGGACAGGTTTGGTTAGGTCTTTGTACCGCCGCTATGTCAAGTGGAAATCGATTCGGAGAGCTTATTATGTTGAAATATAAATCAAAACAATTTTGGAAATACAATAGACTAAATAGGAAATGGACGGAAATGGATCGTCCTGAACTCAAAGAAATGGAAAAAGAGGTATTAAAACTATCTGCTATGGGGTATACTATGAATGAAATCGCCGATAAGATTAACCGTTCCTTTGATACAGTTAAATCTTACAGGAGAACTCTGTTAGAAAAATTGGAAGTAGCAAACATTTCAGAGGCAATAAGTTTTGCAATTAATTATCGACTTATTTAAATATATCATTTTCTTGTTTAAAACATTTAATATTTACGCTCTCCTTTCATATGCTCTAATTTCTGTCGTCAACTATGGAAGATAAATAATATTTAGGATAATATTTTACTTTTTGTCCAATCGCTATACGGAATAAAAGATTTGTACACAATCCAGCTGTTATCCATGATGCAATTGAGAGTTGTGGAGGAGGTAACTCTTCTTTTTCATTTAGATATTGAGATATAATTTTTTCTATCCATAATTTAGGTTCCGAATATTTTGAATTATTTATTAGTTGTTTAATTATTTGTACCTCAAAATTCTGTTTATTTTCTATAGTCAAATCTATTACATGTTTACCAGTTGGTTCCACTACGAATACTAATCCTCCCCAACCAATATTAAATGGATGGATGACTGGAATGTTATGTCTTTGACAATAATTATCGAATAGTAATGGAATATCTGTTTTGAAATCCAGTGCATTAATTGCTACATTATGCTCCCTTATAATCTCTTCTACATTATTAGTATCGATATATCGATTTATCGAAAATATATTTGCATTTGGATTAATGCTCAATAAGCGTTTTCTTAGTGCCTCTGATTTGTAATTACCTATATCTTCCATTACGTAATTCTGTCTATTCATATTAGATTCTTCAACGAAGTCGCCATCCACTATAGTTATATTTTCAAATCCGAACCGTAGTGCACATTCTGCTATTATACTTCCAATACCCGCACCACCCAAGAGTATATGAAAATCTTTGAGAAGCTGCTGTTCCTCTGGTAACACATATAATCTGTTTCTAATGTATCTTTCCTCCATAATTAAAAGTTGATTTCAGTTCGTTATATGATATAAATTGTTCCACGGAAAAGAAAAATTCATTGTTTTGGCTATTTGTATGGGTATTACGGTTCGATTTGTGCCATTGATTTCGGTCTATCTGTGCCACCCTTTTCGGTTCAAATGATGCCACTTTTTACGGTTTGATTTGTGCCACTCTGAAAGATCAAGTTATCTTACCCTTCTAATAAAAGAAGGATAGATATGGCAAACAAACTTGATCCTATGGATATCAGACAAATTTTAAGTTTATTAAATGACGGTTTTAGCAATCGTAAAATTGGCTCCACTCTTGGAGTATCACGTAACACGGTTAATAGTTATGTCAATCAACTCAAAGCAAGTGGACATAGTGTTTCTGAGGCTTTGTGTTTTGATGAATCTAGATTGATGGAACTTTTTCCTGATAAAAGCACTATTGATAGTGTTCGTCACAATGAGTTAATGGAGTATCTTGAGGGTGCTAATAAATCTCGTAATCACGCTGGCTTCACTTATCAATTTCATTACAATGAATATGCCAATAGTGTAAGCAATCCTTATAGCTATACTCAGTTTTTAGAGCATTATAACCGCAAGTATGCCAAAATAAAGGGTTCATTGAAACTTGACCATATAGCTGGCCATGAGATGTTTGTTGATTTTGCAGGAAAGAAACTGGAAATAGTCGATAGGACTACTGGTCAGATAGTCCCTGTTGAAGTTTTTGTAGCTATCTTACCTAATAGTCAATACACTTATGTTGAAGCTTGTCGCAGTCAAAACCGAGAGAATTTTATAAACTGCTGTCAAAATGCTTTACATTTTTATGGAGGTGTTCCTAAAGCTATCGTGTCAGATAATTTAAAGTCAGCCGTTAGTAGAGCCAGCAAATATGAGCCTCAAATTAATCGAAGCTTCAAAGAGTTAGCCCGACACTACAACTGCGTGATTAATCCTACCCGTACCTATGCACCACAAGATAAGGCATTAGTAGAAAATGCTGTACACTTGACATATCAAAGAATATATTATCCACTTAGGGAAATGACATTTTTTTCATTAGAGGAACTTAATAAAGAGATATGGCAACTTCTTAAAACATAC
>JAAYEN010000176.1 GCA_012728775.1 Tissierellia bacterium | reverse complement strand
TATGGAGACCTTTGTCAACATTCTGAAACCTTCCACCTCGGGAGGTTATATTTTTTACAATTACAAATATTGAATATTTCCTTATATTTGTGGTATTCTATAGGTGATTTGAAAGGAAGTATGAATTTGGAAGAAAATTTGAATGAAGAGCAAATAGAAGAGATAGAACAAGAAATAGAAGAAGCAGAAGAGATAGAAGAACAGAGAGCAAAAGAAATATCGGAATATAGAGAAGAACGTAGAGAAGAAAGAAGACGAAGACGAGCGGAGAATAGTTTTTTTCAAAAGCTACTGACATTTGTAAATTTATTGTACTTGGCTACATTTGTCTTTGTGGTCTTAACGTACAAATATCCAGATGAACTGTTTGAGTATTTTGTTCCCGCCGTTACGAATAAGTATGTATTGGCAGCGTATCCCGTCCTAGGAGGATTTGTCTTATTTGCCAATATATTTTTCTCTAGAGGACGAAAATTTTTTAGAATAACTTTGCGAATCATCGTGTCAATAGTATTGGCAGGAATGATTACTTTCATAGCAGCGATGATGATTTATAATATCGATATATTTTACAATTTATTAGAAATGGGAGTGTAGAGATGAAATTTCACAAAATTGAAGGAGCGAAGCCCAGCGTAGGACATTATTCCACGGCGGTAGAAAGTAATAATATGTTATTCGTATCTGGACAAGTTCCAGTAAACCAAATGACAGGAGAAATAGTCGAGGGGGATTTTAAAGTCCAATTTCTCCAAGTCCTAAATAATCTTAGAAATGTTTTAAATTCATCAGGTCTAGATTTAGAAAATGTGGTTAAGATGAATGTATATATTACAGACTCCACAAAATGGACAGAAGCCAATGGAATTTACAAAGAATTCTTTGGTGATCACAAACCAGCTAGGACAATTCTGCCAGTTCCGCCACTACACAAGGGCTATCTAGTAGAAGTCGATGCAGTGGCAGAATATAAATAAGGGGTAATAATGGCGAAGTTTATTAGAGAGTTTAAAGGAAACTTTGATGAAGTAGTAGAATTTTCAAAAAATACAGTACTAGATAATAGCGCATCTTCCACTTTGGAAGATGAAGTTTTCTATAATGTAAATGATGTTAAAATAGGTGTTCTGGTTTTTGAAAGATATTCAATTACAGGAGGAAATAGACTGAGCCTGACTTTAACTATTGTAGGTTTTGAAGATGAAATCAAACTCTCAGCCATCACCTCAGGAGGATCCCAGGGGATTTTTCTAAAGATAAATACCCTAGGAGAACAAGAATTTCTTACGGAGTATGTAGGAGAAATAGTAAAATATATTGAAAGCTTATAAAATAGAAAACTTAGGCCACGCTTGATTGATTAAAACTAAATAATAAATGTATGGCATAAAACATTATGCATAATGAAACTATATTGAAAAAATTCTTGACATTTATTTTCTTCTAGGTTAATATAACTTCAATGCAAATAAAAGAGAAAATGATATTAAGTCTTCGTAGAGAGTTAGCGGATGGTGAAAGCTAACAAGATGAAATATGTGATATACACTCTTTTGGCTGTTGGCTGAAATTTTACTAGAGTAGGCTTAAACCGGTTCTCACCGTTACATGAGTAGAGGTTGTTAGACTTCGATGAGAGATGACTTTTGTCATAACATGGGTGGTACCGCGAAAAGATTTTAATCCTTCGTCCCTTGCTAGAGATAGCTTGGGATGGGGGAATTTTTTATTTTAGGGAGGATTACCGTATGGACGATGATTATTATTACGAAATTTATATAAGGACAGATATCGCATAAAAAATTTAGGGAGAAAATAAATGAAAAAAATAATAACTATATTAATGGCAATGACTATGATTTTAACGGCATGTAGCGGAGGAAATACGAAAGTAAATACAGAAACAAAAACTACAGAAGAAAAAACTACGGAAGAATTTAAAATAGGGATAGTGCAATACATCGAACATCCTGCACTGGACGCAGCTCGTGATGGTTTTATAAAAGGACTGGAAGATGCGGGAGTAAAAGCTAATATCGACGTGAAAAGCGCCCAAGCTGATATTGGAGTAGCTAGAACTATCTCAGAAAAATTCGTATCAGATGGAGTGGATTTGATTTTTGCAATTGCAACTCCAGCAGCAGAGGCAGCAGTGGGAGCGACGTCAGAAATTCCTATACTGTTTTCAGCAGTGACTGATCCAGTGGCAGCTCATCTAGTAGAGAGTAACGAAAATCCTGGGGGAAATGTCACTGGTACGTCGGACATCGTAGACATCGAATCCCAATTGAAGCTGTTTAAGGAAATAAATCCTGACATTAAAAAAATCGGCATAGTATTTTCAGCAGATGAAATCAATAGCCAAACCCAAGTGGAAATGGTGGAGGAATTAATTCCAAACTTAGGACTTGAACTTGAAGTGATGTCGATACAAAATATTTCAGACCTTCCACAGGTTGCAGAAAGTTTGACTTCCAAAGTAGACGGAGTGTACATGCTTTCAGACAACAAAATCGCCAGCTCAGTATCGTTACTTGCAGACGTGTTAGTAGAAAATAAGAAACCTCTAGTGGGAGCAGAAGAAGCTCATATCGAAGGTGGCGGACTGATTTCAAATGGTATTAGCTACTTCGGAATCGGAGAACAAGCAGGCGTGATGGCGAAAAAGATTTTAGTAGATGGGATAAATCCAGGGGAAATTCCAGTGGAGAGTTCCCATACGATAACCAAAATTGTAAATAGAGAAACTTTGAAGGCCTTAGGACTTGATGAAAATCTAAAAGCTTTTGAAGGAGCAGAATTTATAGGAGAATAATAAATGAATTTAGCATTAGCAACATTGGAACAAGGTCTTATCTACGCGATTTTGGCCATGGGAGTTTATATAAGTTTTAAAATTTTAAATACGCCTGATATGACTGTGGAGGGGAGTTTTCCCTTTGGCGCACTTATAACAGCGAGCCTTTTACTAAGGGGCGTTCACCCAGTCGTAGCCACACTGATAGCTATGGTACTTGGGGTAATTCCTGGAATGATTTCAGCAATTTTGGCGATAAAGCTAAAAATTATGGAGCTTCTTGCAGGGATTCTCACCATGACCATGATGTATTCCATAAATTTGAGACTGAATGGAAAACCCAACGTTCCCTTTACAAAATCTGAAAATATTTTTAGTTTAATAGACTTGGGAAATTCTTATTTGAATAAAATAGTAATTTTACTAGTCGTGGTAATTTTATTAAAAATTTTACTAGACAGATTTTTTAAGACCAAGATGGGCTATATGCTAATTACCACAGGGGATAACGAAACACTAGTTAAAGCATTGGGAGAAAGTGCAAATAAATATAAAATTTTGGGGTTAGGTTTGGCAAATGGATTGGTGGCATTATCAGGAAGTCTATTTGCCCAGTCCCTAAAATTTGGAGATACTCAGATGGGGATAGGAGTTTTGGTAATCGCTCTTGCGTCTATTATCATCGGAGATACTCTATTTCGAGAAAGAAATATTTCAGGAACTACTAGAGCGATTATGGGAGCTGTAATTTACAAAGTTATCGGGACCCTTGCCATCGAAGCAGGACTTAGTCCCCACGATTTGAAACTTATAAATGGAATTATCGTAATAGGATTTATCGCATACAACAATTCCTACGCACATATTAAAAAGCAATTTACAGGAGGCAGAAAAGATGCTGAAGATAACAAGCTTGAAGAAGGGATTTAATAAGGGAACGCCCTTTGAAAATAATATATTTAAAGATTTTAATTTGACTATAGAAGAAAATACATCTACAGCCATTATCGGCTCCAACGGTTGCGGAAAATCAACTCTTTTGAATTTAATTGCAGGGAATTTGGAAAGCGACGGAGGAAGTATCAAAATCGACGGTAATGAAGTGAGCAGTTTAAACGAACAAAAACGCTCCAAATTTTTTGGACGAGTTCATCAAGACCCGTCAAAAGGTGTAAGTCCATCTTTGACTATTTTAGAAAATATGGCACTGGCAGATAATAAAGGTGGAAGATTCAATCTAAGCTTTTTGATTAAAAAGGATAGAGTAGAGTATTATAAGGATTTATTAAGACCTTTGGACCTAGGGCTAGAAGATATGCTTCATAACAAAGTCTCGCTCTTATCAGGAGGACAACGCCAGTCTTTATCCCTAGTCATGGCCAGTATGAAATCACCTAAGCTATTACTACTAGACGAACACACTGCATCATTAGATCCTAAAACTTCCAATGTAGTGATGAAAAAGACTAAAGATTTAATTAACAACAAAAACATCACTACGATTATGATAACCCACAATATGAAAGATGC
>JAAYEN010000201.1 GCA_012728775.1 Tissierellia bacterium | reverse complement strand
TCCCAGCTGGCACCGTAATTATATTCCAAAAGTAATGTTTCACCAATTTCAAGTTTTATTTTTTCTAGTTTTATACCCCTTGGATCTATTGGTAATTGGTTAAAGTAGTCATCTTCATCTCCAAAAATAATTTCATAGCGCTGTTCCCTAAGATTGATATTAAATAAATGTGTTCCTTTACAGTCAAAGGCTGCTAACACAGCATATGATAATTTAGCTAGCGTCGAAAGTGAAGAAATCTCAATATCACGCCACATAATTTCCTCTAAACCGATTAATTTAACATTAAATTTATAAACTTCACCCATCTTTTATATCCTTTCTTACTGTTTTCTTTTCTGTCAACCTATAGCTATCATAAACCAGCTGCATAATAAATTCATCTGGCACATCCGAATTTAAATAAACCGAAATCCAATGCCATTTATTCATGTGATAAGCAGCAGTTATTTTTTCAAACATGCCTCGTAAAAATTCAGAATCTCCAGGGAGACATTTTAAATATATAAAGACTTTACTCTCTCGAACCATTTTTAAAGAGATTTTTTAACATATTTTCCTGAAGGAATTTTGTAGTTATTGAGAAAAATGATAAGTCCATCTTCCATTGATATAAGCTACCCACTATATAGTCAGGATGTCTTTTTGATATATCTATTCTAAGTTCATTTATAAAGCCAAGTATTCCTCTATATGCTAATTGCAGCTCCCCTTGTAACAATAAAGAATTGTAAATATCAATTAGCTTATTCAAGTTTTTCATATCTACTCCTTTACCAAATAAAAGGTATCATTTTAAATTTTACTTTCTTTGTGTAATCTGAATATCCTTCAAGTCCCCTTCCCAATACCTCTTCCTCGTTTTTTATTCGTTTATCAATAATGGGAATATAAAACAAAAGTATTAAAATAGAAATGGGCGAGCCCAAAATTAATGGCATAGATAGAAATATTAACAAAGTTGCAAAATACATTGGGTGTCTTACAATTCCATATAATCCCGTATCTATAACTCTTTGATTTTCCTGAATCTCCACAGTCCTTGATAAGAAACTGTTTTCTCTTAAAACTTCTGCATATATTATATATCCCAAAAGGAATAATCCCACGGATGTCCAAACTATAGATTTTGGTACCATTAGCCACTTATATCTAAAGTTAAACCCTGCTAATATAAAAGCTACTACAAACATGAAGCCGCTAAGTGCGATAACTATCTTTTGTTCCCGCTCATTTTCCTTCATATTCAATCGCTTCTTAAGTAAAGAGGGATCTTTGAGCATCATTACTACACCTGCCACAAACATAGGTATGAAAAGGACAATAATAAGTAACCATCCATTCCAATAGTTTATAGTACCTGCAGGAATGAACAGCAATGCTGCCGTAAGTATAAATCCTAATAGCAATCTACTCATTGCTGTAATAAATAATTTATTATTCATAATAATACTACGCACTCCAGTTGTTTAAGATAATCATATTCAAAATATAATGCTTTTATAAGAAGGACTTATTTCTTTTTCTATCTCTGCCGCTAATATCTTTGCAGATACAGAGTTAAGATGAACTCCATCTACACTTGTCGTTAAGCCTCTAAATTTTGCAAACCAATCTTTACTATAAGGAAACAAGGACATGATTATAGCATCCACAACTCTCACTATAAATCTATATTTCCAACTATATTCCTTTGAATCTTTTCGTATTTTATCCTTTTGGAGATTATAAATATCTATAAAAGCATAGCCATATTTATTTGCTAAATCTTGCATATTTGCATTCCTCTCAATTAACCTTTGATGAGGGAAATTTTTCAAGTTTATAAATGGAATGCCAAATATAATTACATTTTTATTTCTTTTGTAAAGTAAACTTAAGAGTTCTTCATATTCTTTGTAAAAAACCTTATCTTCTTCAATGCATCTTTTTATTTTACATCTTATACTCATTTGTACATTCCAATATATGGAAACTGATTTCAGATAGGGCAAAAAAAGGTCATTAGTACCAATACCAAGAATATAGAGTTGAGAATCTTTCTTTGGATTTCTCATTACTTTCTTCACTCTTTTGTAAACACCTCTTAAAGTATCTCCATTTTTTCCATAATTTACGGTGCAAATTCTTTTATCTAAAAAATTAAGATATGAATATCCAACATTGCCATAAGTTAAGCTATCTCCAATACAATTAATCTTCACTTATCCACCTTTGACAGTAAAACTACCGTTTCTGTATGCCTTGAGAGGCCAATAAAGATGTCGTAGGTTGATATTACCCCCTTGGCGTCAGATTATATTTTCAACAATCCTAACATTCAACCATTTTTATAAAATATCTACATAAATTCTATCATTGCCTTATAAATCAAAGTATTTCCTTGCCCATTCATGTACTCAAGCCACTGTTCCAATTCATTGACTAGCCCATAGCTGTCACCATCTGGTTCATACAGGAAATCACTGGTTTTTTTGGTAATACCTGGAATCATATAATCTATCGAAGTAAATACACACTCCTCCATTAAAAGTCTATCTCGGCAATAGAGTATAAGACTGCCTTTCCACCTAGTATTATCCTATCACCCTGATACTCGCAATATAATGTGCCACCTCTTTGAGATGACAGTAATGATGTCGTAAGGATATAGTATCCCCTTGGTGAAAAGATGTATTGCTAAAAAATTGTCTGGTATAACCCATTTAATTGTACTTATTGAAAAATACAATTTTCTCTAAATCTTTTTTCTTCCTACAAGTTGTCTTCTTCTCGGGATAGCCGAAGGCTATGATTTCTGATGGAATATGATTGTTAGGTAACCCTAACAGTTCCCCCAGCATCTTAACATCAAAATGCTATATCCATGTTGAACCAGTGCCATACTCAAGGGCTTGAAGTACTATATGAGTACCAGGTATTTTGGTTTGATGCTCCTCAAGATTGAGACAGGAGAACAAATCTTTATCCATATTTTCAATTTCTTTTTCCCAATGTGGGAATCGAGACTTATGGATATCTCTTTCTCCACGTTCATCCTCAACTAATCTAGTTACCAATACTATTAATAAAGGAGCTGATCTAATCCACTTTTGACTGTAAGTAATATCAGCAACGATGTCAATCACATTCCTATCAGTTATCACTCTAAAGATCCAAGGCTGTTCGTTTCCTCCAGAAGGCGACAATCTCCCTGCTTCAAGTATTGATTCTATTATATCATTTGATATTTCTCGACACCTAAAATTTCTTATACTTCTTCGCTTTATTAGTAAATCTTTTAACATATTCATACCATCCTTATAATTAAATAATTTTTTCTGCATACCAATCTATTCCATTTAATATCATTTCTAAGCTTTCTTCGCTAAATAATTCTTCCACTGTATGTGCTAAGGCTGTATAAAAAACTCTTCCCTGCCCATAGTTTCTAGTCCAAGCTATAGGCATATCTATGCCTGAAAAGTTTCCAAATGCCAGCACATCATTTGTAGGGTCACTCTGTAGGAAGTATTTTTCACTATGAATTATAAAGTCATTTTGCTCTTTGGTAACAACATTATTCTTATTTACTATCTTAATTTGATAGTCTTCCGATTTGGTATCATAAAGATAGAATCCCCCTATCATCTCATAGTATCTTTCTTGTTCAAACCAATTAATTCCTCCGTGAAAGGTAGCCAGACCTGTATATTTAAGTCGTGATCATAGAATAATTGCACATTTTACTACCTGTTTTATTTCGCTTATCATATATCGTCTCCTTGAAAAAAAATTGGGGAAAAATATACATGCCATGAAATTCTATCTATAAAGCAAACGAAAAATATTTTATAGAAACCAAAAAAAATATTAGACACTTTTAAAATATATAACAACCCTGAAATTTATTGTAATTACAATAGGTTTCAGGGTTTTATTGTCTCACAACTGTCAAAGATGAGATATACTTAACTTATTTTCAAATCAATAATAAAATAAAACTTAATTATTGTTTAATTAATAAGAAGTATTTAATTAAAGTAAGGTGAATGTATGCCTTTACCTTATTTTGTGTATTTAGACTAAGTAGGTTAAATTATTTATTTACCTTTTTTAATATTCGGTATAAAAAAAGAGCTACCTCACGGTAACTCTTATCAATAAATTATACTATTAACCTAGCTATTTCTTACCAAGTTTTTGAGCCGGCTTCTCTAAACTGAGCTACAGTTGGCGCATGAGCATTGCTTCCACCATCTACGTTTAAAATTTGACCTGTAATATACTCACTTTCGTCAGAACCTAAAAACAGAGCAAGGTTTCCAATATCCTCAGGATTACCATATCTGTTAACAAGAATATTGCTCATGAATATATCTATTAACAACTGAGGTAGTTTCTCCTTGTTCTCAGGTGTTACAATAAGACCTGGGCGAATGCAGTTGCAACGAATATTTTCCTTTCCATACTGTACGGCAGTAGATTCAGTTAAAAGATTTACACCTGCTTTTGCAGAAGCATATGCTGAAGTTCCTAAGTCTCCTGCACAAGAAGCCATAGAACCAATGTTTATAATGGAACCTTTTCCATTTGCTCTCATGTGAGGAATCGCTTCCTTAGTTGCTATAAATACACTTCTTAAATCACTTTCCATTATAGCATCCCACATTTCAGTGGTAAGCTCTTCAATTGTCCCATCAGCAAGGGTTACATTGGCAGCATTATTTACCAAAATATCTAATTTACCATATTTATCGACAACACCTTGAAGTAAATCTTTTATAGATTCAGGTTTAGTGATGTCACTATATAAATATGCCGCTTCTCCGCCTTCTTTAGTAATGGCATCAACAACAACTTGTCCTTTTTCTTCTCTTCTTCCAGTAACAACAACCTTAGCACCTTCTCTTGCAAACACCTTTGCGATTCCAATACCAATACCACTTGTTGAACCTGTTACCAATGCAACCTTACCTTTTAATCTGTCCATAATTACATACCTCCATGTTCATTACTGTTTTTGTGTATTTTAAGGATTAACAGAAAGTTAATCTAGTATATATA
>JAAYEN010000129.1 GCA_012728775.1 Tissierellia bacterium | reverse complement strand
CTTCCTTTGGAGGAGGAGGCGGATTCTCCGGTGGCGGCTCTGGTGGCGGAGTTAGATAAAATTGTTTTTTAAATTAAAAAGGTGGTAGATCTATTGGATTTGCCACCTTTTATATTTTTTTTCTCTCTATCTTTATTCATTATTCTTTTTTGGAGTAATGAATAAATATACGACATTTATCATTAATGCAGTTACTACATCATGAGGAATTATAAAATAACTATCTCTATAACCTATTCTTTTTGTAAATATACTTACTAGTAACATAGATACTATTAAAGCAGTTTGCGCCTTTAATCTTCCAATAATTATTTTTATATCTCTGTTTTTATAATATTTCAATAAAAACGGTATAGTAAAAATAAATCCAACTATAATATAAAGTCCGAATAGTTTTATGAATGCTTTCATAATAAAACTCCTACATGTTTATAGTTAATCGTCTTTCTACATAATCTCTACCCAAATATAAACCAGTTGACTCATCGTAATTATATGTAGTGCATTCATAATCATAGTATGGATATGAATATTTCCACCTGTAATGCGACTCAAAGTCTACAACCTCAATATTTCTTTCATATATCTTTTGAGCAATTGTTCCTAAAGAACCTCCTATAAATCCACCAGCTGCAGCTCCTGGAATACCACCACCTAGTGCAGCTCCTATTGCAGCTCCTATTGCGCTGCTTAATCCTTGTATTATTGCTGAAATTGTTGCATGCCCTAACCATGTATTACCAGTAACAACTTTATAATTCCAGTCATTATTGGTTATTGTATCTAATGAATTAAGTTCTCCGAAAGAATTTAATTCTACAGAAAAATTAGCTAAAGTAAATTCTTCAGTAAATGAGCCTTCATTTGACGTATGAGTTTTAACAATTTTATTTTCATCCATGACAGAAATTATATTCTCAATAAAATCGTATTTATTAGTTTTTTCATTTAATTTATATATATTTGAGTTTAAGTGAGATAAATCATCTGACATCTTCTCAACAATTTTATAGGTACCATCTTCCTTATGTTCAATATAGGACAAATTATATACATCTTTATTCAGAAATTCTATATTTCTCTCTGATACAATTGGAGTAATAAAATCTTTTCCACTACTTGATGCCATTACTGGAACTGAACCTAAAATCAATGATAGTGTAAGTACAATTATTATTATTCTTTTCATTTTTTCTCCTTTTAAAATTTATTTTTAATTTACTAGCTAACCCTTGATTAATAGTAAAGTTCCCATCGGACTCACCACCTCTCTTTTTATAAAACTAATCATACACCATAAAATTCCAAAAAATTTCCCACTTGCTACAAACAACCTAAAAAATGGAACAAACAACATTTTTAAAATCTATGTCGTTCATGCCCATTTTTATGGCGTTTATTACATTTAGAAATTTTTAATTTGTTTTTGGTATATAATAATATATGAATAGCAACTATTAGAGTGTATATAGAAATGGATTGATGCAGATGAAAATAGATAAAATTTTAAAAGTTTTAGACTTAATAATTAGTGGAATATTGATTTTTTTGACTTCATATTTACTTTTATATAAAAAATATGATATATACATGTTTGCATCCATCATGTTTAGTATCTCATTTTTAATTAAAGGTATAATTTATATAAGAAAAAAAGAGTTTTTAATGGGGATTTTTTCGATGTCCACTTCTTTTATTATTACTTTTATAATTTTGTTATCAATTATTAACTAACCATAAACCCCCTAAATTAGACAAGAATTTAGGGGGTTTATGGTTAGTTAATCTTATTCAAAAATAATGAAATGCAAAAATTTTCACACAACTAATTAAAATTTTTGTTGGATAATTCATATTTTAATCATTGTTATAGTTGCCATCTTGTATACCAGTTGTTTTAGTTTCAGATATTTTAGAGCCGTTATAAGTGATGTACCCTTCCATATATGTTTGGAATTCATAGTTTGCTTCGTTTGTCCATCTAAAGTAAGTATCAACAGTACAAATAGCATTATCATTTAGTTGCCCAACAGTTAAATACATTGTTAGGCCAGCTATGAAAAAGTATCCTCCTGCAACTGTAAAGCCCCAACCGACAAGTGGTATCCAACCAAACGTAGAAACTGATGCAAGGAATCCCATAACAGTAGCTTCATATTTTAGAGTACTAATATATTTACTGCCTGATGATATTTTTCTAAAAGGTCCATAATTAGTTCGAGTAACTATTTCAACCTCTACATTTTCACCATTAATCCTTTTTTGGAAACTAAGATCAATTTGTTCCTTAATAACTTTCTTTAGCTCATTATCTAACATTGTATCACGCTCAACATTTTCTAATGCTTTCTGATATTTTGCATACTCTTCATTTAAATTGACTATGGTATTTGAATCACTTTCCAATAATTCATTAGAGCTAGCCATAGCAGGCTGAATTGTGGTGAATACTAAAAGTACTGCTAATAGTGTTGATAGTAATTTGTTTTGTTTTTTCATAAAAACCTCTCTT
>JAAYEN010000307.1 GCA_012728775.1 Tissierellia bacterium | reverse complement strand
GATCATTTAAATAGAATAGATATATGGGATCCGATTCTTCCAGAAGAAAAGGATGCAGAAAAAATCACTAGACCTTCTCTTACCTTTATGCAAGATGGATGGAGAAGATTAAAAAGAAATAAAGTAGCAATTGTTTCTATGGTAGTAATCATCATAATTATTTTAGGCGCAATTTTAATACCTAATTTTTGGGAACATTCTTATTACCAACAAAATTTAAAAATGGGAAATCTACCCATGTTTATGAGAACTTATAAACTGACAGATGAGATAGGAGCTTATGTTACTCCTGAATATACTGCATTTATAGTAAGTAATGATGGAGAAATTTTAGGGATTCCAAATAAAATTATGATACCAGGAGCCCAAAGAAGCAATGCTTTTGAAATAGAAGGAAAACAATTAGTAATAGATTACAGTAAGTATTCTTCTGCAGCAGGAGAATTAAGAAAAATTTCCAACAAACAAGATGCTGATGGGAATGTAATAGTAGAAAACGCAGAATTCTTAAAGGAATATTACAATGGTGAATATCCTGAAACTATTCACGTTTCAGAGGCAGAACATATTTTTAATAACGAAATAGAAAAGTTCACAGTAACTTACGATGGCGAAAAACTTTCGGATCCATATTCTTTGCGTAATAAGACATATGTATTTGGAACAGATAACTTAGGGAGAGATTTGTTTATAAGAGTAGTTTATGGAGCTAGAATTTCTTTAATCGTAGGTTTTGCAGCTGCAATAATTAATTTCTTTGTGGGAGTTATTTACGGAGGAATTGCAGGATATGTAGGTGGCAGAGTAGATAATATAATGATGAGAATAGTAGATATAATTAGTTCTATTCCCACCACCTTATATGTAATATTAATAATGGTAGTTGTAGGAGCAGGACTTACTACGATTATTATAGCCATAGGAATCACATTTTGGGTACAGATGGCTAGAATGGTTAGAGGAGAAGTATTACGACTTAAAAATACAGATTATGTAAAATCCTCTATAGTTTTAGGACAAAGTACAGGAAATATTTTAATGAAGCATTTAGTTCCTAATATTATGGGACCGATAATGGTAGGGATTGCTATGCAAATACCAAGTGCTATCTTCAATGAAGCTTTTTTAAGTTTTATTGGACTGGGAGTAAGTGCTCCTAGAGCATCTTGGGGAACATTGGTAAATGACGCACTACCTGCTATTTACATTTATCCGTACCAGTTACTGGTTCCAGCTTTTGCAATATCTATTACAATTTTAGCTTTTAACTTGTTTGCAGATGGCCTAAGGGATTCTTTTGACCCTAGACTTAGAGATTAGGAGGAAGTATGGCTAATAAAATATTAGAAGTAAAAAATTTAGAAACTTCTTTCTTTACTCATGTAGGTGAAGTAAAGGCTGTTCGAGATGTGTCCTTTTCTTTAAATGAAGGGGAAATTTTAGGAATAGTAGGAGAGTCAGGTAGTGGAAAAAGTGTAACTAGTATGTCCATAATGAGACTTTTAGCTGAATCAGGTAAAATAAAAAATGGAGAAATTCTTTTTAAAGGCCAAGATTTAGTTAAACTTAGCGAAAAGGAACTTAGAAAAATTCGTGGTGATAAAATTACTATGATTTTCCAAGACCCGATGACTTCATTGAATCCTCTATATTCCATAGGAGATCAAATTGAAGAAATTATTCTAGAACACAAAAAGATATCCAAAAGTGAAGCTAGAGAAAGAACTATCGAAATGCTTGAACTAGTAGGAATCCCAGGAGCTAGAGAAAGAGTTAATTACTATCCTTCCGAGTTTTCAGGAGGTATGAGACAAAGGGTTATGATTGCCATGGCTTTAGCTTGTGAGCCAGATTTGTTAATTGCAGATGAACCTACAACTGCTTTAGATGTAACTATCCAAGCCCAAGTTTTAAGATTAATTAAAAATTTAAATGCAGAACTTAATACTGCTACAATTTTAATAACACACGACTTAGGAGTAGTAGCTAGCACCTGCCAAAATGTTTTGGTTATGTACGGAGGCCAGATTATGGAAATGGGCTCTGATGAAGATATATTTTATCGCCCTAGACATCCATATACAATGGGACTACTAAAATCAGTTCCAAGGGTAAGAACAGATGAGAAGGAAAGACTAAGCCCTATTCAAGGTTCTACACCAGATATGTTAAATCCTCCATCAGGCTGTCCTTTTTATCCAAGGTGTGATTACGCAATGAATATTTGTAAATTAGAAGAACCTAATTATTTTGAAATAAATGAAAATCACAAAGCTAAATGTTGGCTACTCCATGAAAATGCACCACAAATTCCAGAATATGAAGCACAAAAAGGTGGTGTAAAAAATGTCTAAACAAATTTTATTGGATGTAAAAGATTTAAAAATGTATTTTGAAAAAGATACGGGAGTACTTTTTAAAAAAGTTGAGCATATTAAAGCTGTAGATAATGTAAGTTTTCAAATTAGAAAAGGGGAAACTTTTGGATTAGTTGGAGAATCTGGATGTGGTAAATCCACTACAGGGTATTCCATTATTAGATTGTATAAGCCCACTGGTGGCGAAGTTTATTATGAAGGTGTGGATATTTCTAAATTATCCCCAGCAGAAATGCTTCCTTACAGAAAAAAGATGCAGATGATCTTCCAAGACCCTTATTCGTCTTTAAATCCTAGAATGACGGTAGCAGATATTATTGGTGAGCCGCTAGATATTCACAATTTAGCAAAATCTAAAGGAGAAAGAGAAGAAAGAATAAAAGAACTTTTGGAAATTGTGTCATTAAACGACGACCACGCTAGTAGATATCCCCACGAATTTTCTGGTGGCCAAAGACAAAGGGTAGGAATTGCTAGAGCCCTTGCTGTTAATCCGGAGTTTATTATTTGTGATGAACCTATATCGGCACTAGACGTTTCTATACAAGCTCAGATAATAAATATGCTAGAGGATTTGCAAGATGAATTTAATCTTACCTATTTGTTTATCGCCCATGATTTAAGTATGGTAAGACATATTTCAGATAGAGTGGGAGTTATGTATTTAGGCTCCTTGGCAGAAATTGGAAAGACTGATGAGATTTATAACCACCACGTTCACCCATATACCCAAGCCCTACTTTCGGCAGCGCCCATAGTAGACCCGATATTAGGGAAAGAATCTAAATCAATAATTTTAGAAGGAGACGTTCCAAGTCCCCTTGACAATTTAACTGGATGTAAATTTAAAACGAGATGTAGATTAAAAACAGCAATATGTGATGATGTGGTTCCCGAACTTAGAGAAATTGGACCAGATCACATGGTGGCATGTCATAACGTGTAAAAATAAGCCTAGAAATTATCATTCTAGGCTTTTAAAATTCTTTTTGACTATCTCCTGCATTTTTTAATTTAATCCTTAATGTTTCTACGGACTCCCTTAGGCTAGCCAATAAAACTAATAAATCGTCTAAATAGTAATTAAAGGCAGTTTCAAATTCTAAAGGATAGATTTCAGTATCTACAGTAATGTTGTCTCCGAAGTAATTTTTAAGGCCATTTTTATTACTTTCAGATAAAATAGGTATTCTCCCATCTTTGGAAAACTGGGCGATAATTCCAAATACGGAATAAAAATGGTAATTCATTTTAGAAAGTTGATAAGTTTTTATATCGTATTTATGACCGAATTTACTATCTTCTCT
>JAAYEN010000062.1 GCA_012728775.1 Tissierellia bacterium | reverse complement strand
AGATAATAAGGGAGTGTTTATGATAAAAGGTGCAGTTGGAATATTAGCAAAAAGGCTAGATGTATCCCAAGCTAGCTTATATAGATATATTACAATTGCAAGAGAAGAAAATAAATAATATTTAGAAAGCCAGCTTATGCTAGTTTTTTATATAATTGACGTAAAAAATGTTTTAGGTTAATATAAAAATATAATAAATAGAATTTATAATTAAAACATGGAGTTAGTATGAACAAGAATAATTTGATAAAACGAGTTATCGTTTTATTTTTTGGTATATATCTATATGGATTAGCCCTTACTTTTATAATATTTTGCGGTATTGGAATGGATGCGTGGAATGTATTTCATGATGGTTTGAGTAAGATTTCTGGAATTAGTTTGGGATATATGAGCATTATAGTATCAGTTATAATGATGGTAGTTGCAATGATTTCTGGAGAACCTTTGGGAATAGGAACTATTGTAAATGGTCTATTTGTAGGCACATTTGTTCAAATACATATGAACTCAGGAATATTTAAAGTGCAAACCACCTTATTTATGGGTTTATTGTACTTATTAATTGGAATGGTATTGTTAGGGTTTGCCAGTTACTTTTATATGAAAACAGGCTTGGGATCAGGCCCTAGAGATTCATTTAACCTAGCTTTATCGAAAAAGACAGGTCTAAAAATGGGGCATGCAAAATCTTTAGTAGAAGTTGTTGTGGTTATAATGGGTGCAATATTAGGAGGAAGTTTCGGATTAGCAACTGTACTAGGTGCAGTCTTTACGGGCATTATAGTTCAATGGATTTTTGATTTAATGAAGTTTGAGCCTAAATCAGTAAAACATGAAAGCGTAAAAGATACATTTTATAGTTTGAGAAGATAAAATGTATCTTTTTATTTAAAGAGAAAGTGATTCGGAATCATCAAGTAACAAAAAGGCGAGTTTCAAGATGGTATATCCATTATACTCCCTAGGATTATATCCTGTTAATTCGTAGAGTCTATTCAATCGATATTGAATAGTATTTTTATGCATAAATAATTCTTCAGATATTGATTTGATGCTTCCGTTATTATTACCATAAATATTAAGCAAATTATGATAAAATTCTATTTCTTCTTCTGAAAGATTTTTTAATACTTTGTTAGAAAAATTAATACGATTTTTTGTTGAAATATCCGTTAACAAAATTCCCAAATCCATATCTTCATAAAATAAAATTGAGTCTTCCTTCTTCTCATATTTTCTTTGCCAATCATGGGAAGATAGGGCTTGATTAAAATATGTATTAGATGAATTTAAGTCAGAAAAAGGGCTGGATACTCCAAATGCAATTTCTAATTTTAAAATTTCATTGGTACTTTGAATGATTGCTTTTAAGAATCTTTCGATTGATATTTTGCTGTTATCCATAAATAATATAACTAATTCTTGGTACACAAATGAATATAAAATATTATTATTATTATTATGAAAATAAGAATCTAAAATATTTAAAACTTTATCAACAAGTTCTGTATTTAAATAACTTTTGAAGGGTTTAGAAACGGCTATATGCTTTAAGGCGTTTTCATCGATAGAATACATTAAATTTACATCTTTGAATCTATCGTATATAATTCCTTCCAACAAATTTCTATAGTTATCTCGTTTTTGGGTTTCATTTTCTTTTATCCATTCTTCTTTTAAGAGTATTTCAGTCATCTTTTTGATAATGGTTCCATATTGTTCAACTTCATCTCTTTTTCCAGTAATACCTATAACTCCAATGATATCATTTTCAAATTCAACTGGAATATTAATTCCTTTTTTAGAACCTCTATATTGATTATCGTATTCTATAACAATAATCCTTTTCCTATCAACACAAGCTTTTGCAGCTTCATGAAATGTGTTTACACGATTAGGATTAGTAGAAGCAATTATCATACCTTGACGGTCCATAAAGTTCAAATCTTGATGGATGATCCCCTTTATATTATTTACAATTTGATGTGCTAAATTTTTTGAAATATCCATATTATCACCTGAATATATTGTTACACAAAACATAATAAAAAGCAATAAAACGATTTCGATATATTACATGTAACATATATCTTATAATTAGTTTTTGATATAATCATTCAAAGTCAAGGGTAAGGCTTTTATTCTTCTATTAATAGGAAATTGTAGAAGATGTAACGAAAGCTAAAAAAGTAGTTTAAAAATTAGAGGAGGATTCAGAATATGAGTACAAAAGTAAACTGGAGAGAAAAAAGATTTTCTACAAAAGTGATTCATGGTGGTCAAGCATTTGATAAAGGAACAGGTGCATTGGCGACTCCCATATATCAAACATCGACTTTCTGTTTTGAAACAGTTGAAGAAGGAGCGGGAAAGTTTGATAAATCAATTCCAGGTTTTGTTTATAGTAGAGGCGGCAATCCAACAAATAGAGCATTAGAAGAAAAATGTGCAATCATTGAAGGCGGAGAAGATTGCGTAGCGACTGCTTCAGGGATGGGAGCAATTGGCTCGACAATGGTTGGTTTACTAAGGACAGGAGATCATATAGTAACTAGTGATACATTATACGGTGGAACAGATGTGTTAATGAGAACTAACATGGAGCATTTTGGGATAGAAGTATCTTTTGTTGATGTAACTGATGCAGAAAATGTTAGAAAAGCAATAAAAGAAAACACAAAAATAGTTTATTTAGAATCACCTGCTAATCCTACAATGGCTGTTGCAGATATAAAAGCTATAGCAGAAATAGCTCATGAAGCAGGAGATATAAAAGTAGTTGTAGACTCTACATTTGCACCACCTCCAGTACAATTTCCACTAGCATTAGGCGCTGATATAGTAGTACATAGTGTAACTAAATATCTTAACGGACATGGAGACGTTATAGGCGGAGTTGTAATAGGAAAAGCTGAAGATATTGCAATTATAAGAGGAATAGGAGTAACAAAATTAAACGGAACTCCTCCAAGTCCATTTAATTCATACTTAGTATTAAGAGGGATGAAAACTTTAGATATCAGAGTAAAACTACACTGCGAAAACGCAATGAAAATAGCTCAATTCTTAGAAGGACATGAATATGTTGAAAAAGTACACTACCCAGGCCTTGAGTCCCATCCAGGACACGAGATAGCGAAAGTTCAAATGAATGAAATGTATGGAGGAATGCTTGCGTTTGAATTAAAAGATGATGTAAAAGGTATGAGCGCTTTTGAAGCTGGTAAGAAATTAGTAAATAATCTTACAATTCCATCAATTGCAGTGAGTTTGGGAGACCCTGATACATTGGTAGAACACCCAGCAAGTATGACACATGCTAGTGTACCAAAAGAAGAAAGAGAAAAAATAGGTATAACAGACGGCCTAATAAGACTTTCAGTCGGATTAGAAAGTGCAGAAGATCTAATTGAAGACTTCGAAAATAGTTTTAAACAAATTTAAAATACAATTCTCGTATTAAAGGAGAACAGATATGAGCGAAGACAATAAAAAAGAAACATTAGATTTCAATGATAAATATCTAGGACCGATAGCCTTCGTTCCTCTACTAGTATTTTTAGCTCTATACTTAGGCGCAGGCCTAATATTTACAGCTTTAGGAGTAGAAGAACCTTTTAAAAAGATACCTAGAGAAACAGCACTATTAGTAGCAATAATGGTATCAGTCTTTATTGGTAAAGATAAATTAGACACTAAATTTGATTTATTTTGCGAATCAGCAGGACAACCAGGCGTAATCCTAATGATACTTATATTCCTTTTAGCTGGAGCATTTTCAGGAGTTACTAAAGCTACTGGAGGAGTAGAATCAGTTGTAAACTTAGGACTTACATTAGTTCCAAAGAAATTTCTTTTTGCTGGATTATTTATAATATCAGCTTTCATAGCTACGGCAATGGGGACTTCTATGGGGACTATAGCAGCAATAGGACCTATAGCAGTTGGAGTAGCAGAAGCAGCTGGTCTAAACGTAGGAGTAGCAATAGCTACAGTATTAGGCGGAGCTATGTTCGGTGATAACCTATCTATAATTTCGGATACAACAATAGCAGCAACCAGAGGTGTTGGAGCTGAGATGAAAGATAAGTTTAGAATGAATGGACTAATTGCAGGAATAGCAGCTTTAGCTACAGTAATAATATATAGTGTAACTGGATCTGCAGGGGAGATAGCAGGAGATTTCGCATATAATATTATTGACATTATTCCTTATATAGTTGTACTAGTGACTGCGATTGCAGGAATGAACGTAATAACAGTATTATTATTAGGAACAGTATTAGCATCAATAATAGGTTTATTAAATGGTAATGCAGACATTATTACATTAGCGCAAGCTGCTCAATCAGGTATGAGTGGAATGTACGGCGTCTCAATAGTTTCTCTACTTGTCAGAGGACTTACAGGGCTTGCTAGCCATTACGGTGGCATCGACTGGTTACTTAATAATATTACCAAGAACATTAAAAGTAGAAAAGGTGCTGAGATTGGAATTGGTACATTAGTAGCAGCTTTAGACTTTGCTTTGGCTAATAATACGATTGCAATTATTGTATCTGCACCATTAGCATTAAACATAGCAAAACAATATAACATAGCAAGAAAAAGAGTAGCTAGCTTACTAGATATATTTTCATGTTTGGTTCAAGGTTTAATTCCTCATGGAGGACAAGTAATGCTTTGTATGTCGCTTACTGGACTATCTCCAGCAGAAATTATACCACACGTTTATTACATTTATATATTATTTGCTGTGACAATGGCTACAATAATTTTCGGATTCATGAGGACTCCGGAAGAAAAACAAGGTATTGATCAATATGCAGATGAAGATGCAGTTGAATTAGAGTAGAATAAAATTAATTATTAAGGAGAAAAAAATGGAAACTAAAATTTATTATGACAACGATGCTGACATTGAGATACTAAAGGATAAGGTAATTTCAATTATAGGCTATGGAAATCAAGGAAGAAGTCAAGCTCTTAATCTAAGAGATAGTGGAATTGAAAATGTAATCGTAGGTAGCATTAGAGACGCATCCTATCATCAAGCAGAAGAAGATGGCTTTAAAGTTTATCCCATGGACGAAGCAATTAAAATGTCTGATATCATATTTATGCTTATTCCTGATGAAGTAGCTTCAGATATTTATGAAGAGGTTTTTGAGCCAAATCTAAAAGAAGGTGCAGCAATTAACTTCTCTTCAGCATACAATATTACTTTCAAAAACATAGTTCCAGCTGAAAATCTAGATATAATTATGGTTGCTCCTAGAATGATTGGAGAAGGGGTTAGAGAACTTTATGAAGCTGGAGAAGGCTTCCCAACTTTCGTTAGTGTAGAACAAGACTACACTGGTAAGGCAAAAGAAATTGCAGTTGCCCTTGCGAAGGCTTTAGGATCAACAAAACAAGGTGCAATCGAAGTTACTTTTAATGATGAAACTTATTTAGACTTGATGGCAGAGCAAGGAATTTGGCCAATTATATACAATATTTTTATCGAAGCATATAAACTTGAAATTGAAAAAGGACATCCTTCAGAAGCTGTTTTAACTGAAATGTTTATGTCCCACGAACCAGAAGTAATGATGAGAAAAGCAGCAGAAATGGGACTATTCAAACAACTTCCACTTCACTCTAGAACTAGCCAATATGGGCAATTGAGAAGCTTTGGAAAATTTGATTCTTCAAGTATAAGATCTTTCTTAGAAGAAAGATACCAAGAAATTGAAGATGGAACTTTCAACAAAGAATGGTT
>JAAYEN010000207.1 GCA_012728775.1 Tissierellia bacterium | reverse complement strand
ATTTTTATTGATTTAATGTAAACATTATGTTAATATACTATTACTGCATTTAAGCCACCGTGTCGGAACTGGCAGACGAGACAGACTCAAAATCTGTTATCCGCAAGGGTGTGTGGGTTCGAGTCCCACTGGTGGCACCATTTATTAACAGCTAAGTTATCTTAGCTGTTTTTTATTTTGGTATTTTGTTTAAATCCTTTAGTTTATACAATACTAGCACCCCTAATATTGAACCCATTAGTGATGAAGGAAGGAAAAAAGGAATATAATAATAGAATTTATCTAATGGGATTCCATAAATATATTTCATTATTGGAAATGAAACAATTGCACTTATTATACCAGTGCCTATTATTTCTCCTAAAAGTGCCATATAAAATTTTCGAGTTTTTTTATATAGTAGAGCTGATAAAAAAGCTCCAAATACTGCTCCAGTAACTGATAATATACTCCTTCCAGACATCATTCTCATAATTCCTGTAATTAAAGCTGACAATGTCCCATAAGCAGGCCCTAAATAAATAGCAGCTAAGACATTCATAAAATGCTGAAAAGGAGCCATATTGGGAAAAACCACAAATGTCGATAAAACAAAAGAAATTGACGAAAATATCGCAGTTAATACCATCGACCTTACGGCGTCACTACTTCTTTCTACCCTAGTTATTCTTGTTTTCATAAATCCTCCAATAATAATTTTTCTGATTTAAAAAAGTCCATTTACCAACATAAGTAAATAGACTAAGAATAACTAAAAATAGTTTAGCATTATTTCCCTACGTTGGCATTATCCAAATCAGGTATAAGGGTAAAAGCTAACAGCTTACTCTCAGAACGTCTATACGAACTCCCCATTTTGTTAATTATAATACTAATAAAATATTATTGCAACTGGATTATTTTATAATTTGTCAGTTCTGTGAAGTTTCTTAAAATTTTCTAAATTTTTTGATTTGTAACAAATATATCTAAATCTATATGCTATACTATCCAAGATGAAATAAGGAGGTAATTTATGTTTAAGAAATTAACACAAATAATTATATTATCCCTAGTAATTCTAATGATGACTACTCCAGCTTTAGCAGATGCTATAGTAGGAGATGAAATTATTAGTTTAGGAGCAGACTTAACTGCAGAACAAAAAAATTCTATATTAAATGAATTAGATGCAAGAAATGCAGAAATTATTGAAGTAACCAACTCTGAAGAGCATAAATATTTAGGTGGAATAATTTCATCTGAAAAAATAGGAAATATTGCAATCTCATCTGCAAAATTAACAATTTTAAATGATGGAAAAGGTGTTGACGTGGATGTATCAGACAATATTACTTATATAACTGAAGAAATTTACAGAAATGCACTTATTACAGCAGGTATAAAGGATGCTAGTGTAAAAGTAACCGCACCTTTTAAAGTTACTGGTACTGGAGCTTTAACAGGAATTATGAAAGCTTATGAAACATTGACGGGAGAAAGTATCCCTGATGATGTCAAAAAAATTGCTAATGAAGAATTGGTAATTACTACTGAATTAAGCCAACAAATAGGTGATATAGACACTAGTAAAATCGTCAACGATATTAAAATTGCTTTTTCTGAAAATATGCCAGAAACAGAAGAAGAAGCTAGAACAATAATAATTAATATATCAAATAACTACAATGTAAACTTAACTGATGGTCAAGTTGAGCAATTAGTAGGATTGTTTATGAAAATGAAAAATGCCAATGTAGACTGGGATAAAGTAGCAAAAACTGCTCAAAAATATTCACAAGATGCAGCTGAGTACTTATCTTCTGAAGATGGCCAATCGTTTTTACAGTCCATTAAGATTTTCTTCAATCAATTAGTTGATTGGATTTCAAATTTATTTAAATAAAATAAAAAGAATTCTAAGTTATTTCTAATTTAGAATTCTTTTATTATCTTTAAAAATAATTATCACAATCAATGTCAAGGTGGCAATTATTATTGTGGTTCCTCCTGGCTTTAAGTTTAAATAATAAGAAAGTATAAGTCCTGATATCATAAACAAAAAACCTAATATACTAGATATTACAATGGTTTGAAAATAACTCTTTTTTAACTGAATAGCACAAGCCACAGGTATTATTAACATACTTGAGATTATCATTACCCCTATAGTTCTAGAACCCACTGCAATTGTAATAGCAGTCAATATAGTAAAAATGAAATTAACTAATTTAACATTTATTCCTGACACTCTAGCACCTTCTTCGTCAAAGGATATATATTGAAGCTCTCTATAATAATAAATAGAAAATAAAAATACTATTAGACATAGCAATATTACTATGAAAAGTTCATCTTCGGCAACTGCTACTATAGACCCAAATAGAAAAGTTTCTATGCTTGAACCACCTCTAACAAAATCTGTTAGGACACTTGCTAATCCTATGCTAAAACTCATCACAATTGTTGTTGATATAGATGAGTGACCAGGAAATTTCGATCGAAGATATTCGATAAGAACACTAGCTATAATACATATTACTATGGATGTAATTACAGGATTAATGCCTATAATTACTCCAAACATCACTCCTACTAATGAAGTATGAGATAATGCATCTCCAATAACTGAAATATTTTTATTTACAATCACTATTCCTATTAAAGGCATTACGATAGAAAGTAAAGCACTTACAATAAAAGCCCTTTGCATAAAATCATATTGTAATATACCTATCATATCTCTTTTACCTTTCCGTTCTCAATTTTCAATATTCGATCTGTGTACTTTGAAATTTCAAGTAAATCATGGGTTATCATCAAAATAGTTATTTTATGATGTTTGCTTTGATGATGAAGTAATTCTAAAAAACTATTTTTCGACTCTTCATCTAATCCTATTAATGGTTCATCAAGTAATAAGATTTTAGGATTAGAAATTAACGCTTTTCCTAACATTGCCTTTTGCTTTTGGCCACCAGATAAATCTCCATATAAAAAATGCTTTTTATCTTTCAACCCAACAATGCCCAGCATCATATCTATTTTACTATCTTCATCTTTATCAATCTTTCTAAAACGTTTTATTTCTTTGTAAAGATTTAGTGCAAAAATTTCCCTAATAGTAATAGGGAAATTTGTAGAAGTTGCAGCACTAAGTTGAGGTACATATCCGATATTTTCTTTAGTTTCAATAAATAGTTTTCCATTAGAAGGAAACAGTTCCCCTATAATTATCTTCATCAGAGTACTCTTTCCTACTCCATTTTCTCCAACTATAGCAACAAATTCTCCTTCGTTCACATCAAAGGAAACATTTTGAAATATTAAATTATTAGAATATCCAAAGGAAATGTCCTTCAACTCAATTATTTTATTCATTTAAAGCTTTATATATTCCTTCCAAATTAGATTTCATTATAGATATATAGTCTTCTCCATTAGATTCTTGTTCAGCAGAAAGAGTCTCTAATGGACTTAACAATTCTAACTTCGCACCTACCTCTTCTGCAATTAATTTTGCAACCTTAGGACTTATTGTGTCTTCATAAAAAATAGTTTTTACATTTAAATCCTTGGACACTTTAATTATATTTTCGATTTGAGAAACACTTGGCTCTCCTTCTGCAAGTATCCCTTCAATACCCACTTGTTTAAAATTATAATCTCTACTTAAATATCCATAAGCTTCATGGCTTACAATAATTGAGTCATTAAGAGTACTAGAAAGTTTATGAGTGTATTCAATATCCAAGCTTTCTAATTTATTAATATAATCTTTCAAATTATTTTCATATAAGGTTTTGTTATTTGAATCTATTTCTGAAAGACCTTTTGAAATATTGGAAGTAATAATTTGAGCATTTCTTAGACTAAGCCAAATGTGGGGATCGTGTTCTCCATGGTCGTGGTCGTGGTCTTCTCCATGGTCATGGTCATGATTGTCTTTATGGTCCTCTTCATGGTCATGATCAAGATTGTCTTCATGGTCATGGTCAATTTCTAGTAAATCTATTCCAGAAGAAACATCAACTATTTTACCTTTTATAATATTGTTATCAATTAATTCCTCTGCCCAACCATCTGCATCTTCTCCTCCATATATAAAAAGATCCCCTTCTTTTAAATTTGCAATATCTTTTGCAGAAGGTTCCCAACCATGAACTCCAGAATTTTGTCTAATGTTTATTACATCTACTGAATCTTTTGCAATATTGTTAGTAAAATCATACAGTGGATAATTTGATACATATACTTTCAATCTCTCTTTATTTTCCCCAGCATTTTGTGAGGTTTTATTGCCACATCCTACCGATAATGTTAATGTGACAATTAAAAATAATAAAATAATTTTTTTCATTATAATCTCCTAATATTTAATAAATGCAAATCATTTGCATTTATATGATAATTTAATTAATCTTAAATGTCAATGTACAATTTCTTCTTTTGTGATAAAATAGATGTTAGGTGAATTTATGGATATTTTTAAAAGTCATGGGTTAAAAAAGACTAAAAATAGAAAAATAATATTAGATACATTAGGAGCATTAAACAAACCTGTTAGTTGTGACGAGCTTTACAAAGAAGTTTCAAAATATGAAGATATCAATCTAGCAACTATATACAGAAATTTAAATGCTTTTGTAGAATTGAATATTATGGATAAAATAATTAGGCAAGATGGAATCGCTTATTATTACTTAATAAATAATGAACATTCCCATTATATGGTATGCGATAAATGTAACAGCCAATTTGTTCTAGATAGCTGCCCCGTAGATATTAATTATCTAAACGCCATAAATAAAAGTGGTTTCAAAGCAACTGGCCATATTTTAGAAATTCACGGAATTTGTGATAAATGTCAATTAAAATTTATAGATGATGAAAATGAAGTTGGTGATTAAATGTTTTGTAATAAATGCGGCACAAAATTAAAGAAAAATAGTAATTTTTGTCACGTTTGTGGAAATAAAGTTTCTGAAGTTGAAATATACATAAGGAAATCTGATGAACCTATACCTGATCAAATAAGCATGGGAGAGATGTTTGAAAAGCCTGAGTTTAAAAAAATAGAACAAAGAGATAGTGGCTTTTTAGATATTTTAAGATCCTTTCGAATAAAAGACGATAAACCTCACACGCCCTTAGAAGGTGACAATGAGGTCGCTTTGAAATTTAATAAAAAAGTAGAAATAAAATCTGAAGAAGAAATAAAATTAGACTCAAAAGAAGATAAGCCTACAATATCTCAAAAGTCTAAGACAAAAAGTAAAGATTTTAAAGAATTTGATATACCGAAGTTTCAGGTTGGAAAAGATACAAAATCCGAAAAACTAGAATTTAAAGAAGAAGATTTACTTTTACCAATAGAAGATATACCTAT
>JAAYEN010000166.1 GCA_012728775.1 Tissierellia bacterium | reverse complement strand
ATAATGAAAAAAATGGAAAGGAGATAAAAGTATGGGTACTTTTTCTATATTTGTTATTAATAAAGTTCGTTATCAACCAAATCAAAATTAATTGGTTATAATGAACGCTTAATGTCAGTTCATTATAACCAGTAAGGAGAAGATTATAATTAACCAGAAAAACCCTAAAGACACGCAAAATTTTATTACTTCTAAAAAGCATGTAAAAGAAATATTGAATCACACGAATATCAGTAAACAAGACAACGTAATAGAAATCGGATCAGGAAAAGGACATTTTACCAAAGAGCTAGTCAAAATGAGTCGATCAGTTACTGCTATAGAAATTGATGGAGGCTTATGTCAAGTGACTAAAGAAGCGGTAAACCCCTCTGAGAATATAAAAGTGATTCAAACGGATATTCTAAAATTTTCCTTCCCAAAACATATAAACTATAAGATATTTGGTAATATTCCTTATAACATCAGTACGGATATTGTCAAAAGAATTACCTTTGAAAGTCAGGCTAAATATAGCTATCTTATCGTTGAGAAGGGATTTGCGAAAAGATTGCAAAATCTGCAACGAGCTTTGGGTTTACTATTAATGGTGGAGATGGATATAAAAATGCTCAAAAAAGTACCACCACTATATTTTCATCCTAAGCCAAGTGTAGACTCTGTATTGATTGTTCTTGAACGACATCAACCATTGATTTCAAAGAAGGACTACAAAAAGTATCGATCTTTTGTTTATAAGTGGGTAAACCGTGAATATCGTGTTCTTTTCACTAAAAACCAATTCCGACAGGCTTTGAAGCATGCAAATGTCACTAATATTAATAAACTATCGAAGGAACAATTTCTTTCTATTTTCAATAGTTACAAATTGTTTCACTAAATTAAAGTAATAAAGCGTTCTCTAATTTCACAAGAGGACGCTTTATTCTTCCCAAAAATTGTTCAATATTTATCAATAAATCAGTAGTTTTAAAAGTAAGCACCTGTTATTGCAATAAAATTAGCCTAATTGAGAGAAGTTTCTATAGAATTTTTCATATACTTAACGAGTGCTTTCACCTTTGAATATAGTCCTTCCCACTTATCATCACACTCTCCCCGATAGCCTTTTCTAGCTATATCCAGTAAAGTTACATGCTCTTTAGGTAAAAGAGGTATAGCCCATTCTGCAGCGACATCTTTCGAGGTAATTTCACCAGTAGTCACTGTTTGCCACATTCGAGCTAGGGTTAAAATTACATTACGCTCATCACCTTTTATCCCCTCAATTAGTTCTGGCAAAGAATCCTTAATTGCTCTTCGAATATCTGTCAAAGGTACGGAGACAAGTATACTTGAAGAATCAGGACCAAATAGAGAAATACTATTCTTTCTTGCTTGTGCTAAAACAATAGCCAAATCAGGATCATAGCTTGGTTCCTGAATTTGTCCATTCTCAAATTCACCCCTGAGCCACTCACCGTATATAAATTCTCTTTTTGGAGGATATTGCCAAGGGACAACTTCACTCCTATTTATAACCGTAACTTCAAGTGGTCTAACAGAATCCGTATTTCCAATCTTTCCTGATATAGTCATTAGTCTTTCTGTTAGTTTTTTTCGAGTTAATTGAGGTAAACTATGATTCACGACGACTAGAACATCTACATCGCTGTTAATGCGTAAACCACCATTTACTGCTGAACCAAATAGATATACTCCAACTATTGAACTTCCAAATAAATCTTTTACGATTTTTAATGTTTGAATCGCTTGATTTGGTATTTTTCCGTTAATCAAATTGCTCATGATTTCACCTCGTTGATTATGTTCATATAAAGTTTATATTGATACTCAATTTACTTACCCTAGATTGGACATATACTTAAATTACTGTTCAATAAAGCTGACCGTTAGCGTTTAAGTACATCCTTTCACAATTTGTCTACAGATTAATAATTATTCTTTATTATACAGATCTCCATATAATTTTTGAATTTGGTTCTGTAATTTTTTATTTTCTT
>JAAYEN010000045.1 GCA_012728775.1 Tissierellia bacterium | reverse complement strand
GCTCTATCTATATCAAATTGAAGCCTACCCTTCCATGAGCTACCTTTCTTTCTCTCCTGATATTCTTTATAAGATTTACCTTTGGTTTTATATTTCTTCTTGTATTTCTCATAGTATTCATCTATGACAACAAGATTATTTTCCTTACATAGCTTATCACTTTGGTAGCGGATTTTATGGTAACTTCGTTTATTTGATTGATAGCATTTACCTGTTTTCCAATTAACATTATTAAAAATAATATGGTTGTGAATATGGTTGCGATCCACATGGGTTGATAGTACATATTCGTACTCACCATTTAAAACTTCTTTGGCCAGAGCAAGACCTATCTCGTGTGCTTTTTCAGGGCTTACCTCTCCAGGAACAAAACTTTGTATTAAATGTCTGGCAAGAACTGTTCCCCTAGTATTGTTTACTTCTCTTGTATTCATAAACTGTAGGTGGGCAGTTGCAGGGGAGCAGCCATCAGAACTTATGAGAATTTGCTCGTCAGTTTTATCATTACTAGCAATATAATTAATAGCAAGATTGAGAGTAGATTTGATGGGGTGTATTTTTGTAATAGCCATATCAATCAGACCTATTCATATATTTTCTTGTTAGGATATTTTGAATTTTTATTATTTCCTTTGATATATCATCATTTTCTTTTTTTAGATCCTCAATATCTTCTCTATAGATTATTCCTGTACTATTTACCCTCTTTGCAATTTGATTAAGGTTGTTAGAGTTCTTCCCTATAAGAGTTTGTAGCCTTCTAAAAACACTCATATCAATTACAAATATAGGAGCTTCAAGGACACTTTTCCTTATAAAATGAGCCATTGATTTTGACTTACTCATTTCATGTTTTTTCTTAAAAAGTTCTTTTTCTTCTGTTGTCAGCTTAATTTCAAGACGTTCATTTCTAAATCTGTTTGTCATATGAATCCTCCCTTTCTTTTTTATTTAAACAGGGTATTAGGGGTGTCCCCTAAATCATTCCGATAGGAACAAGTAGAAAATTGAATAAAAAGAAGCGAGCCCAAAAGGGTCCGCTTCATCAATTTTCTCGTAAGTGTCCGTACACTTACTGTGCTTGCTATTAAAGTTTTTTAAAAAGCAGGCATTAAGCTTAGTATTTGATTTATATATTTATATTACCGCACTATGGGGAAAATGTCAGCGTGTTTTAGATGTTTTACTTTAACTTCGTAAAAACATTATTTAGAGATAAAGGTTTATTTTCCTAAAGACTAAGTTAGTGCATTAGTATTGACTAATGACTAAAATACTGATATTCTCTTTTTAAGATTTACTAATGGAGGAGTGTGAAAAATGAGCAAAAAAGTAAGTTTTTTTATAGACGAGGATGTATACGAAAAGTTCTTACTTGCTATGGACATTTCTAAAGAATCCGAAGAAGAAGCTATTGAAATGTCTATGAGATGGTACATAGCAAAGACTTTTGAAAAGGCTTCTCATGAATACAATCCTAAAAAGGTTTCTAAATCTCCTGAAGGTGTTAATGATTATTATGGGAAAGCTATTGGGCGTATTCCTATTTGGGCATTAAAGCCGGAGCAGTATAATCATAAAATTATAAGAGCATATTTTACTGCTCTTGACATAGCAGGGTCTGCCACTATAAGTATGATGGAGCAATTATGTAGTCAAAAGGTTTACCCCAAACTATATGTACCTACTTTTAAAAATAATTACTCACAAATGAAGATAGATGGTGCAAAAAGTCATGGGAAGGTCTTTGAAGACGATGGAGAAAATGTATGGCTATGGAGTGAAATAGAAGATACTTTATTGAAACATAAATCAAGTTTTTATAGCGGGGAGGATAAGAATGAGTAGACTAGTTGATAGTAGTATAAGTATTTATGAAGCATTAGAAAATATAAAAAATGGCAAATATGTTATGCCTGCATTTCAAAGACAGTATGTATGGAGTATGGAACAAGTGGAAAAACTATGGGACTCTATTCTTTTAGACTATCCTATAGCTACTTTTCTATTTTGGCATGTTGATGATAATAATGTAACTTGGGATACATATTTTTGTAATTTTTTAAATGATGTTACATTTGATAATCGCAAACAGGCAGATACAGTAAATTACGAGTTAAGTAATATAAATGTTAATTTAACTGACACAGCAGTCCTTGATGGACAACAAAGATTGACTTCATTATTTTTATCTTTATATGGAGAAGCTTTTATAAGGCAAAAATATGCAAGGCGAAAAAGTAGTGGAGGTATT
>JAAYEN010000024.1 GCA_012728775.1 Tissierellia bacterium | reverse complement strand
ATTTTATCACCTTCGCTTTATTAGCACTCAACCTTTGTGAGTGCTAATTCCATCTAGCGTATATATACCCACCTAACTTTTTTAAAACACAATTTTATATTTTTTTAAGTGAAAATATTGTGAAAAGATATAAATAAAAAATCGGCAACTTATGCCGAATATACTGGAGCTAACAGGGGGAGTTGAACCCCCGACCTCCACATTACCAATGTGGCGCTCTACCTACTGAGCTATGATAGCATGGATAACATTATACGATATTATTAGATTTATGTAAAGACGTTTATTATTTATTGTAAGACCTGTAAAAATCTATTCTTAAACTGTTTTATTATTGTAATCATATAATTTATGGGTATAATATATTATAAAGCATTTTTATTGTCAAAATAATGAAATATAAAAATTTTATTAGAGTAGAAACTAGTGCGTTAAGTACCGAAGGATGGGAAGTTGTCTTCGGGCGAGAAGCTTTTTGAAAAGCTTGCGATACTGTTTTGCATCCGCTAATTGAAAGCTTCTTTTGTATTAAAAATATGAAAGGAGAAAGTTTATGAATGAAAGAAATTTAAGAGAAAGTTTTAGGTTCACCACCAAAGATGTTGTATTAATGGGAATATTAATTGCAACTGAAGTAGTATTATCTCGTTTTTTATCACTCTCGTTATGGAATATAAAAATAGGTTTTGCATTTGTTCCAGTAGTAATAGCAGCGATCAAATTAGGACCAATTAAAGCTGGAACAGTAGCAGCTTTAGGAGATTTTGTTGGAGCTATGTTGTTTCCAATAGGTCAATATTTTCCTGGTTTTACTTTTACTGCTTTTTTAATGGGAATGACACATGGAATCTTCTTGTATGAAAAACAAACTACTTCAAGAATAATTACAGGTGTATTAATAAATCAACTTATATTTAGTTTATTATTGAATACCCTATGGATTTCCATTTTATATGGAGCACCTTACCAAGCAGTTCTCGTATCTAGATTAGTTCAAACTGCGATTCTTGTACCAGTTCAAATTGCTGTTATTTCTATATTGAATAAATCAGCATCAAGAGTTTTAATGGCATAATATTAGGAGATGAAGCTATGAATATTAATGAAGCAATGGATTTTATTCACCAAACCCAATGGAAAGGAAGTAAACTAGGACTTTCTAATATTGAAGTGTTGATGAATCTTCTGGGAAATCCCCAAGATGAACTTAAATATATCCACATTGCAGGCACAAATGGAAAAGGCTCCACAGCATCTATGCTTGCGTCTGTACTAATAGAGGCTGGTTATAAAACAGGTTTATATACTTCGCCTTATATAAATAAATTCAATGAAAGAATTCAAGTAAACGGCGAAAATGTTCCAGATGATTTTCTAATTAAATCTGTAGAAAAATTAAAAGTAGCATTGGATAAAATGGATAATAAGCCAACAGAATTTGAAATAGTTACTGCCCTTGGGTTTATGTATTTCCATGAAGTTAAATGTGATATTGTAGTTTTAGAAGTAGGTTTAGGAGGTAGATTAGATTCTACGAATATTATCCACTCTCCTGAAGCAGCAGTAATAACTGCCATTGGCATAGACCATACAAAAGAACTAGGAGAAAATATTGAAGAAATAGCTTTGGAAAAAGCTGGCATTATTAAAGATGATTGCGATGTGATTCTATATGACCAAGACAAAGTCATTGTAGATGTGATTAAAACCATTGCTAAAGAAAAATCTTCAAGACTTCACATTGCTGATTTTAATAAGATTGAACCATTAGAAATAAGCTTAAAAAACCAAAGCTTTAACTACAAAGAATATAAAAATATTAAGTTAGCTCTATTGGGAGACCATCAATTGAATAATGCAGCGACAGTTATAGAAACGATTAACGTATTAAAAAATAAAGGTTGGAATATATCAAAAGAAAATCTTTATAATGGCCTAGAGAAAGTTAAATGGCCTGGAAGATTTGAAATTCTTAGAGAAAATCCTACATTTATAGTAGATGGAGCTCACAATCCCCATGGCGTAATCACATTGGCCAATAATATCGAAAAATATTTTAAAGGCAAAAAAGTGACCTTTATAACAGGTGTAATGGCCGATAAAGAATTTGAAAAAATGTATGATATGGTAGCACCCTACGCAGAAAAATTTGTAGTAGTAGAGCCAAACAATCCAAGAGCATTTAATTATCATGACTTAGGAGTATTTTTACACGAAAGATACAATGTGGAAATCATTGAAGGCAAAAGCGTAAGTGATGGAATTAAAAAAGCTCTAGATGCTGCAAAGCCAGATGATGTAATAATTGCTTTCGGCTCATTATATATGTCTGGCGATATTAGATCTTACTTTGTTTAAATAATTTACGTTTAAAATGACACTCTCAATAAGTGTCATTTTTTTAATCATTTATTCTTTAGTTCTTTCTACTAAGGTCACATGAATTACATCACCAGCTTGTTTTCCAATCTTGGATCTAATATCCTTGCGAATTCCGATTATATGATTAGGAGTTTTCATTCTAACTACTTGTCCATCGTAGGGTTCTCCATCAAAAGTGGCATGAACAAGTACCCTTCCCTTGCCAAATTCTTCTTTTACATCAAAGGGTATTTCAATATAAGCCGCGTCCATATCAGGATGTTTAATTATTACAGCATCGAATTCATATAATTTACTCATTTTAATCCTCCAAAATTTTGCGTTACTATATACCCAAGTTAATATAAAAAGTGCTGAAAAATCAGCACTTAATTTCATAATGTTATTTCTTTATTATATCAATTATTTTAGAAGCTTCTTTTTTAATATCTTCAGTACTCATTTTTTCTATTAAATCTTTAATCGCTCCATCAGCTTGTTGCTCAGTATAGCCCAATCTTTCTTGTAACATACCTTTAAATTTAATTGCGCTTCCTTTTGCTTTTTCTAAATCGTCATCGGTTAGCTTTCCCCAAGTCTCTTTTGCAAGTCCTCTAACTTGTTCCCACTTACCTTCAAAAATATTCTTATTCATTTAATCACTTCCTCATAATAATTTGTTTTAGATACAATTTATATATGCCCTCTTTTTCAAGGTAAAATCATTACAACGTAAATACATTAATATCTATGTTTATAATATATTTTTAGAAAATTATTT
>JAAYEN010000327.1 GCA_012728775.1 Tissierellia bacterium | reverse complement strand
CTGATAACAATATTTTTAACTAATTACATACCAATTTGCAAACCCATCATAACCCATAACATTTTGAATAAATCCCCTACGGGGCGTAGCCAACTTTTCACTTTTAACTTTCAACTTTTAACTGAACCTAAATCCCCTACGAAGGGCGTAGCCCAAACTTTTCACTTTTAACTTTTAACTTTTCACTCTACACTCTACACTTTTAACTAAACCTATCCTTTTGCTAATTCTATTCTATAATTAAAATTCATTAATCTAGAAATTAATGCGGTTACTTCTGAACGTTTTATGGTTTGATTTGGGTAAAATGTGTAATTTTCATCACTTCCTACCATAACTCCGACATTATACAATTTTAAAATTTCTTTGTTATATTTTGTATTTTTGTTCACGTCGGGAATATCTGTTATGGGCACATCATTAATCTCGTAGGCATCTTTTTCGATTCCTGCGAAAATATATGCTACTTCCGCTCTTGTGGCTGGTCTATTTGGGTCGAACTTGAAATCTTTAGCCACAATTCCTTCTTCATAGCAATAATCCAAATACATGCTATACCAATGCTCTCCGCCAGCTTTAAATGGCTCTACCTTATCGTATATCACTGCGTGGCATGTAGCTGCAATTTTGGCTGCTTCTGCCATGGTCAAGGTATCGTTAGGGGCGAATACGGTTTCGCTTTTCCCATTGATAATGGCAAACATATTTGAGTATTTTAAATTGGAATAGAACCAATCTTTTTGGGAAACGTCTTTAAAGGGAAGTTCCCACTCACCAAGATAAGCTTCCAATTGTTCCATAGTCCAAGTCCTAAAAGCGAATTCGTCCCATTCGTCTGGAAAATCTTCGTAATCTTCTGAACCTTCTTCTACCCAATAAGGTATTAATTCGCCATTTTCATCTTCAAAAAACGTTTTAACCAAACTATTTTTGATTATGAACTTCTTATCACCCTTTGCTTCGTAAAGGGCATCGAACCAATCGTCAACTTCTGCATAATTGGGAAGGTGAATTGTTAATTCTCCAGTATTTACAAGGGCATCTTTCCCGAATTTTGGTGGTGATTGTAGTAAAAAAGTTGCATCAGTTAAATTTTTACAATTAGCCATAGCTCGTTCGCCGATTTCCATAATGGATTCGGAGTAATAAATTTCTTGAACTTTGCTATTTTCAAAGGCAGATTTTCCAACTTCAATAACACCTGGATCAAAATAAACAGCTGAGATGTCTGTAGTGTCTTTAAAAATATTATCCCCAAGTTTTTCAATCAAATTCCCGTCAGGGTCGCTAGCTTCTACGCTTATGTACGGATTTCCATTGGAAACGTAATGCTTCAACGTATTAGAGCCATCGAAGCGAAATGGATAAACGTATCCTACTTCCTCAGCAAGGACAGGAGACACAGAAAATAATATCAAAACCACAAGTAATAAAAAAACCCTCTTCCTCATAACGTTTTCCTCCTTATTATTTAATTTCTATTTATTTATATTATACTATATTTTAAAGTAGTAGTGAGAGTG
>JAAYEN010000282.1 GCA_012728775.1 Tissierellia bacterium | reverse complement strand
AAAGGTTCTAATTAATTGTGGATAATCTATTTGCATTATTCAAAGTTAAGCTTTATAATTAATTATATGAGGTTTTAAAATTATACTAAAATATTTAGGGGGTATTTATGACTAAACTCATGAAAAGTATGGCGGGTAATCAAGCTGCAGCGTATATATCATATGCATTTACAGATGTAGCTGCAATTTATCCAATCACGCCATCTTCAGACATGGCAGAATACGTAGACTCTTGGGCTTCCCAAGGAAGGCTTAACGTTTTCGGCCAGGAAGTTAAAGTAACAGAGATGCAATCAGAAGCTGGAGCTGCTGGAGCTGTTCACGGTTCCTTACAAGCAGGAGCACTAACTACTACTTATACAGCTTCTCAAGGTTTATTACTAATGGTTCCTAACATGTACAAAATTGCTGGTGAATTATTACCAGGAGTTTTCCATGTTTCAGCACGTGCATTAGCAACACATGCTCTATCAATTTTTGGTGACCATCAAGACGTTATGGCTGCTAGACAAACTGGATTTGCTATGTTAGCTTCTGGTTCAGTTCAAGAAGTAATGGACTTAGGTTCAGTTGCTCACTTAACAGCAATTAAAACTAGAGTTCCATTCCTACACTTCTTTGACGGATTTAGAACATCACACGAAATCCAAAAAATCGAAGTTATGGATTACAAAGATTTAGACAATCTTCTAGATAAAGAAGCTGTTCAAGCTTTTAGAGATAGAGCTTTGCATCCATCAAACCCAGTAACTAGAGGTACTGCACAAAATCCTGACATCTATTTCCAACAAGTAGAAGGTGCAAATCCATATTATGAAAAAGTTGCTGACGCAGCAAATGAATATATGGAAGAAATCACTAAATTGACTGGTAGAGAATATAAACCATTCACATATTACGGTGCAGAAGACGCAGATAAAATTATTATAGCAATGGGTTCTGTAACAGATACAATTGAAGAAACTATCAATTATCTTTTGAAAAAAGGCGAAAAAATAGGAGTTATCAAAGTTCACCTATATAGACCTTTCTCAGAAAAATATTTCTTCAACGTACTTCCAAAAACTGTTAAGAAAATTGCAGTTTTAGACAGAACAAAAGAAAAAGGATCAGCAGGAGAACCCCTATACTTAGACGTAGTTTCAATGTTCTACAATAAAGAAGAACAACCTACAATTATTAGAGGTAGATATGGTTTAGGATCTAAAAATACTACACCAACTCAAATTCTTGCTATTTATAAAGAATTAGCTAAAGACGAACCAAAAGCAGAATTCACAATCGGAATAGTAGATGATGTTAACAATATTTCTCTAGACCAAAGTGAAATTATCCATACAGAACCTGAAGGAACAGTAAAATGTAAATTCTGGGGATTCGGATCTGACGGAACAGTTGGAGCTAATAAGAGTGCAATTGGAATTATCGGAGACAATACTGATATGTATGCTCAAGGATATTTTGATTATGACTCTAAAAAATCTGGTGGGGTTACAATGTCTCACTTGAGATTTGGAAACGAACCAATTAGATCCACATATCTAATTCAAGAACCAGATTTCATATCTTGTTCAATGCAATCATATGTAGACAAATATGATTTACTTGCAGGACTTAGAAAAGGTGGAACATTCCTATTAAATACACTTTGGAGTCCAGAAGAACTAGAAGCCCATCTTCCAGCAAGCATGAAGAGATTCATCGCTCAAAATGAAATCAAATTCTACACAGTAAATGCTACTGAAATAGCTGTAGAAGTTGGACTTGGCGGAAGAACAAACATGATTATGCAAGCAGCGTTCTTCAAACTTTCAGAAGTATTGCCACTAGACTTTGCTATAGAAAAACTAAAAGAATCTATCGTTAAAGATTACGGTTCAAAAGGTGAAGACGTAGTTCAAATGAACTACAAAGCTGTAGACCAAGGAATCGAAAGAATCGTAAAAATTGACGTACCAGCTGATTGGGCAAATGCAGAAGATGAAGATAAAGGCGAAGATAATAGACCAGAATTCATCAAAAACATTCTAGAACCAATAGCTAGACAAGAAGGAAATAGTCTTCCAGTTAGCGCATTTGTAGGAATGGAAGACGGTACTTTCCCAGCAGGAACATCAGCTTATGAAAAACGTGGTATTGCAGTAACTGTTCCAGAATGGAAATCAGAAAACTGTATCCAATGTAACCAATGTTCATATGTTTGTCCACATGCTGTAATAAGACCATTCTTACTAAACGAAGACGAAGTAGCAAATAAACCTGAAAACTTTGAAACTCTTAAAGCTACAGGAAAACAACTTGCTGGATATGAATATAAAATCCAAGTATCTACCCTTGACTGTACAGGTTGCGGAAACTGTGTTGACGCATGTCCTGGAAGAAAAGGTGAAAAAGCTCTTGAAATGAAACCATTAGAAGAGCAATATAATAATCAAAAAGGTAACTGGGAATATGCAATGACAGTTACTCAAAAGACAGAAGAACTTGAATTAGAACCAAATAATATTAAAAACACTCAATTCTTCCATCCATATCTAGAGTTCTCAGGAGCTTGTGCAGGTTGCGGTGAAACTCCATATGCAAAATTGATAACTCAATTATACGGAGATAGAATGATGATTGCTAATGCTACTGGATGTTCATCTATCTGGGGCGGATCTGCTCCTTCAACAGTTTATAACGTTGATGCACAAGGATGTGGACCAACTTGGGCAAACTCATTATTCGAAGATAATGCAGAATTTGGATATGGTATGCAACTTGGAGTTAAACAAACTAGAGATAGAATTAAGATTCTTATGAACAAATTCTTAGAATTAGGACTTGAATCTGAACTAAACGAAAGTTTTGGACAATGGATTGAAAATATGAACGATCCAAGAGCTACTAAACAAGTTTATGCGACAGTTCTTCCATTACTTGGAAATAAAGTAAATAATGAAGCAGGAGATAAAATACTTGCTGAATTAGCTGAATTGAAAGATTATATTATTAAGAGATCAATCTGGATATTTGGTGGAGACGGATGGGCGTATGACATCGGATTTGGTGGACTTGACCACGTACTAGCTTCTGGAGAAGACATCAATGTAATGGTATTCGATACAGAAGTTTACTCTAATACTGGAGGACAAGCTTCAAAAGCTACTCCTACTGCTGCTATAGCACAATTCGCGGCTTCAGGTAAAAACGTTAGAAAGAAAGACTTAGGTCTAATGATGGCATCTTATGGATATGTATACGTAGCTCAAATAGCTATGGGTGCTAATATGAACCATACACTAAAGGCTCTAAAAGAAGCTGAAGAATACGATGGACCATCATTAGTAATAGCGTATGCTCCATGTATAAACCATGGTATCAGAGGCGGAATGAGCAAAACTCAAACTAGAGAAAAACAAGCTGTTGATGCAGGATACTGGCACTTATTCAGATTTGACCCAAGACTTAAAGAAGAAGGAAAGAATCCTTTCGTACTTGACTCTAAAGAGCCAACAGAAAGCTTTAGAGACTTCATACTTGGTGAAACAAGATATAGAACACTTCAAAGATCACAACCACACATCGCTGAAGAACTATATGCTAAAGCTGAAAGAGATGCAAATGACAGATATCAAACCTATGTAAGACTTGCAGGATTAGAATTCTAATTAGCAAAATTACAAAAATAAATAAATGCAAGGCACAAAATAGTGCCTTGCATTTTTAAATCGATAGAAAATAAATCATATTTATTTACAGCAATTTCTCTATATCCTTTGCTATACTTTTAGGTTCAGTTTGGGGAGCGAATCTATCAACTACGTTTCCATCTCTATCCACAATAAATTTCGTAAAATTCCATTTGATATCTTCTTTTAATATACCTTTTTGTTCATTTTTCAAAAAAGTAAAAAGGGGATCTTCATTTTCTCCATTTACATCAATTTTTTCCATTATAGGAAAGCTAACGCCATAATTAATTTGGCAAAAACTTCTTATTTCTTCATTAGTTCCAGGATCTTGTTCTCCAAATTGATTTGAAGGAAAACCTAATATAACAAAATCCTTATCCTTATAATCTTGATACAATTTTTCCAATCCTTCAAATTGGGGAGTAAATCCACATTTACTTGCTGTATTTACTATAAGAGCTACTTTTCCTTTTAAGTTTTCCAAAGGATAATCATCTCCAAAAGTATCTTTTACTATAAAATCATATATTTTACTCATAACAACCTCCTGTGGTTTATTTACATTTAAATTTATACCCTAGAGGAGCGTAATTTTATTCTATTGTTTGAAAATAAATTTGAACTATGGTATAATTATTAAGCTGTTTTCACAAGGATGATATAATAACTACACCAATAGATTAGCTTTGATAATAAAAGTTAAATTTGAACTTATCAAATTGTAATTTTT
>JAAYEN010000208.1 GCA_012728775.1 Tissierellia bacterium | reverse complement strand
GGTTCTGGAAACTTCTTAACAGAAAGCTATCTATCATTAAGAAGACTTGAAAATAAAATTTTGAAAGAAATAATATCTATTGATGGTACGATGGGAACTTCGATGCAAATGTCTTTAGGAGATAATGCCTATAATCCAATAAAAGTTTCAATTTCTCAATTTTACGGAATAGAAATAAATGATTTTGCAGCAACAGTAGCAAAGACAGCTCTATGGATAGCAGAATCTCAAATGATTAGAGAAACAGAAGATATAGTTCACTCACAAATAGAGTTCTTCCCACTTAAGACTTATGCAAATATAGTAGAAGGAAATGCTTTAGAAATAGATTGGAACGATGTAATTCACAATAGCGAGTTAGATTATATTATGGGTAATCCTCCATTTCTTGGCTCAAGATATATGAGTA
Organism: Tissierellia bacterium; assembly: GCA_012728775.1. The sequence goes on along the minus strand of JAAYEN010000208.1, from coordinate 3,380 downwards.
ATAAACAATCTAATGAGTTAAAAGTTGTATTTAACAAAACAACAGGTATTGGCAAATTAGATTATGTTACTGGATGGTATAAAAAATCAGCCGAATTTATTAATAATACAGAAATAGAATGTGCATTTGTATCAACTAATAGTATTACTCAAGGGGAGCAAGTTTCTTTATTCTGGAAAGACATTATTAAGCAAAACAAGATATATATAAACTTTGCTTACCAGACATTTAAATGGGTTAGTGAAGCTAGTGATATGGCAGCAGTGCACTGTGTGATTATAGGATTTTCTAAAAAAGAAAGAAAAGAAAAGTATTTATATACTTCAGAATCACAATTCAAAAGAGTAGATAATATAAATGCGTATTTAGTAAATGCACCTGATATTTTCATTGATGCTATTAGTTTTCCAATTTGTAATGTACCAATTTTAAAAACGGGAACTAGAGTAGGAGCTCAACAATACGTTTTTAATGAAAAAGACATGATAGAATTTACAAAAAGAGAACCTTTGTCAAGAAAGTATTTTCATGAATACTTAGGTGGGCACGAATTTATAAATAATAAAAAAAGATTTTGTTTGTACCTTGAAGATTGCCCAGTTTCAGATCTAGCTAATATGCCATTATCTAGAAAGATAATACAAGAAGTTTTAGAAGATAGAATTAATAGTAATCATAAGCTAAAAGATTTTCCTAAACGTTATGTAAAATTAAGTATTCCAGAAAATGATTATATTTTTATTCCTCAGGTTTCATCAGAGAATAGAAGATACATTCCAATGGGATTTGTAAAAAAAGAAATATGGACAGCGGATCCACATTTTATGTTAGAAAAATCTAATTTATATATATTTGGAATATTGACTTCAAATGTTCATATGAGTTGGATGAGAGCTGTAGCAGGTAGATTAGAAATGAGATATAGATATTCCAATAGAATTGTATACAATACATTTCCATGGCCAAATCCTACAGAGGAACAGGTAAATCGTATAAAAACAACTGCAAAAGAAATATTACAGGCACGTAAGGAGAATGAAGGTAGCAGCTTAGCAAATCTATATGATGAAGTTATGATGCCATCTAATTTGAGAATGGCACATCAACAAAACGATAAAGCTGTTATGGAAGCCTATGGATTTAATATTAATATGACAGAATCCGAAGCCGTAGCTGAACTAATGAAAATGTATAAGGAGTTAACTGATAAATAATCATTGGAATACTCGAATTTGTCTGGGATTTTTAAAAAACATAAAAAAGAGCGAGATATTTCGCTCTTTTGGGGTATTTTCAAAGGATTATTTTGTTCCTTCTTTAACTTTTTCTAATGCTTGCTCTAAGTCATCTATAAAGAAATTTAAATATAAATTACCAAAACAGAAAGGCGTTTATTTAAAGTTAAACTTGAAAATAACGCCTTATATTGCAGGTATAAATGAACAAAACATCATTCATCATTATGTACAAGTATATGGCAAAAACTTTTTTCAAAGGTAAGCCATGAAGAGATATCAAAGATAGGTGATATGGATAACAAAACTGAATATCAAAGATTTAAGGCGACAGAAATTAAACCATCTATCGTCTTTTTCTTTGCCAATTATTAAAAAAGAGAGAGAAAACTATGGACTTTGAATGATTCTATAAAAATGAAGCAGAGAGATTTAACTTTTTAAGCAAGTTTTAGTTGTACATTTATATTATGCAAAATGAGAGATAAGTAATGCCGTCGGGCTTAGGAAAAAATTTAATAATATGACAATAGATGTCAAGTTATTGTAGTATAATAACTATAGGAGATGTTAAAACAATGAAAGATAATAGACTATTTAGGATACTATATTATATTTTAGAAAAGGGGAAAGTTACAGCAGCTGAACTGGCAGAAAAATTTGAGGTATCCGTCAGAACGATTTATCGAGATATTGACTCTATTAGCAGTGCTGGTATTCCAATTTATGCCACGCAAGGAAAGGGTGGTGGAATAGAGATTGCCGAAGATTTTGTGCTTAGTAAATCACTATTGTCTGAAAATGAGAAGCAGCATATTATGTCAGCTCTTCAAGGAATGGATAATACAACAAAACAATATGAAGATGAGCTTCTGACAAAACTTTCTGCACTCTTTAAAATGAAAAGTACCAATTGGATAGAAGTTGACTTTAATAATTGGCAAAACAATAAGCTGTATGAAAAAACATTTAATGATATTAAGTCGGCAATTTTAAGCAAGCATATTATTTCGTTCTCATACTTCAGCAGCAATGAAAAAGAAACAAGCAGAAGTGTTAAGCCTGTGAGATTGCTTTTTAAGAGTCAGGATTGGTATCTATATGCTTACTGTTTACTCAGAAATGATTTTAGATATTTTAAATTATCTCGTATAAAAAATTTGGAAACTCAAGCAGAAATATTTGAAGACAGCTTTGATGATGTGATACTCAAAAAAGAAATGCCAAATTATAATAGAGTGCGTATAAGGGTTAAATTTGATCGTAAAGTTGCTTTTCGAGTATATGATGAGTTAAGCGGAGAAATCATAGAAGATGATGCCGGAAACTTATATACTGAAATAGAAATACCGAATGATTACAACCTATACAATTATATTCTTTCTTTCGGAGATGGAGCAGAAGTATTAGAACCTGAAGAAGTTAGAATTCAAATAAAAAAAATGATAAATAAATTGGCAGAAAAATATATAACATGACAAATGGTGTCAAGTATAGTGAGGTATAATCATCTTAAATAAAGATATGAATGATGATAGTGCAAGAAAAATGATGTTGGAGTTTTTCCCAACTCTAAAAAGATGGAAGGAGTAAAATATTATGCCAAGACCAACTACAAAAAGTGACTTAATGACTGCTGCAGATGAAAACTATGAAAAGTTAAATTTACTTATTTCAAAGATGACAGAGAAAGAGTTAAATACACCATTTGATTTTTCAAAAGATGAAAAGAAAAAAGAAGCCCATTGGAGGCGAGATAAGAATTTAAGAGATGTTTTAATCCACCTCTATGAATGGCATCAGCTTGTTTTGAATTGGGTGAATTCCAATCAAAATGGAGAAGAAAAGCCATTTTTGCCTGAACCATATAACTGGAAAACTTATGGGGATATGAATGTGGAATTTTGGAAGAAACATCAGAACACTTCCCTTGAAGATGCTACGGATATGTTTCATAAATCTCATATTGATGTATTAGCATTAGCCGAAGAATTCACAAGTGAAGAATTGTTTTCCAAAGGTGTCTACAAGTGGACAGTAGGTAGTACACTGGGTTCCTATTTTGTAAGTGCCACTGCAAGCCATTATGATTGGGCGATGAAAAAGTTGAAAGCTCATCAGAAAAATTGTAAATTAAAATAGTTG
>JAAYEN010000325.1 GCA_012728775.1 Tissierellia bacterium | reverse complement strand
TTAGACTGCCAAGTTTATTCCAGAGTTGACGTCTTCGTAGGAAATGACGGAAAAATTTATTTTAACGAAGTTAACACCACTCCAGGCTTTACAATTACAAGTGCATTTCCAATGATGATGGAATCCATAGGAATTGGAATAAAAGATTTAATTTCTATACTGATTGAGCTTGCCCTATGAAAGATTATAATATAAACAATGGAAATTTAATTTTAGTTAACTCTGATTATAAGTTTAAAGAAAAAAACTTTGAAATGGATTTAGTTAAGTTTGAGAATTTTGAAATTTATTTAGACGCTAGGGCTATGTCAGAACTTCTCAAAATATTTAAAAAATTAAATATAACTGATGAAATAATCCCAGTAAGTGGATATAGACATAATTTATTACAAAAAGAAATCTACGAAAAATCTATAATTGAAAATGGAATAGAATTTACAAAAAAATACGTCGCCTGGCCAGGACATAGTGAACATGAGACGGGGCTGGCAATAGATCTAGGAATAAATGAAGGAAATATAGATTATATTAGACCAAATTTCCCATACAATGGCATATGTCAAGATTTTAGAAATCTAGCACCTAATTTTGGATTTATAGAAAGATATCCTTTTGACAAAACAGAAATCACTAAAATCTCCCACGAACCCTGGCATTTTAGATATGTGGGCTATCCTCACTCCAAAATTATTACAAATCTGAATTTATCATTAGAAGAATATGTCTTTGCATTGAAATCCTTCGATAAAAAACATCCCCATAAATTTGAAAATTATTTGATTTGGTATGGCAAAGAAATAGAAAACGAATTTAAATGTATTTCTGGAAATAATATTGACGGATATATTTACACAAAGAAATTCCCTATTGCATAAATAATGCTTAGGGAATTTTATTTAGTACAATGATTCACTTAATATCAAAAAAATCACTCTATACTGAAATATAATCGTGTATTTACATTTTCATAAAACTTACCCACATTTCTCATTTAAAATGGGTATAATGTAGTTTACAATGATTTATAAAATGGTGCGTTATGAAAATAAATTTAAACACAACAAATAATAATCAAATAGAAAAAATCAATAAATTTTTTAAATCTTATTTTGGAATTAGAATAGTTAAAACGGCTATAGCTGCTACTTTGGCTATGATAATAGCAAGATTTTTTGATTTAAGACTTCCATTAATGGCTGGTTTTTCTGCTTTAATTACTATGAAGTCTTCAATTTTTGATTCCTATAAAGCGAGTTACAATAGATTGCTTTCTACTATCGTAGGTGCTGTTATAGCAAGTACCTTTCAATATTTTGGTTTTACGAGTTATTTGGCTATGTTTTTGGGAATTATAGCAATAATAAATATATGTAATTTTTTCAACTGGAAAGATTCTACTACATTGGCTACTATGATTTTTATTTCGGTTTTACTTTATAATCCTGATCGAAGTGCAGTAAATTATATGACTTACTGGCAATATGGCCTAAATAGATTATTAGATACTTCTGTGGGTTTGGGTATAGGTTTTTTAGTAAATTATGTGATTTTTCCGCCTAACCGTTCCGAATTTATTTTGAAAACTTATGAAAAAGCCTTATTGGAATGTGAAGAAGCTTTAAAAGCTGTATTAAGTGGGAATAAAGTAAATCTGGAAGATATTGTTTCTGATATTGACAAGCTAAATACTGAGTTGGAATCCATCAGAGAAGATAGTAAATTCGGTCATAAATACGATATAAAAACTTATCAACTTTCTAAAATGAATTACCATTTTTATTCCGTATTTGGAATTATCGCCCAGTTTTCCAAAGATGGGAGAATACCTATTTTATCTGAAAGTAAT
>JAAYEN010000265.1 GCA_012728775.1 Tissierellia bacterium | reverse complement strand
CTTTCTGCTGCAGTAAAAGAAGGTTTAAAATGCCAACTTATACTAGAAGAAAGAGTTCCCAATAGTTACAATCCTAAAGCTAGTGGAAACAACTACCTATTTAATTTATTAGGCGTTGAAGATATTAGAGTAGTTCCTGGTGGCAGCAATATGCTAGAAGAACTTAATAAACTTGCAGACGAATTGAAAGCTAAGGGAAGAAAACCTTATGTCATACCAGGAGGAGGTTCAAATCCACTGGGGGCTTTGGGCTATGTTTCTTGTGCTCAAGAGATAATTGAGCAAATGTTTGAAATGGGATTAACTTTTGAACATATAGTAACTCCTAGCGGCTCTGCAGGAACTCATGCTGGACTAATAACTGGGCTTAAAGGAAATAATGTTCACATTCCTCTAACAGGAATTAGTGTAAATAGAAACAAAGAAGTACAAACTAATGCAGTGTATGATTTAGCTTTAAAAACTTGCGAGAAATTAGAAATAGAAAATCCTGTTCAAAGAGAAGATATAATTGTATTTGACGATTACGTTGGGGCTGGATACAGTATCCCTACGGAAGGCATGATAGATGCTGTAAAACTCCTAGCTAAAACAGAAGGTATTTTAACAGATCCAGTTTATACTGGAAAAACTCTAGATGGAATGTTGAGTTTAATCAAAAAAGGTTACTTTAAAGATGCCGAAAGAATACTTTTCGTTCACACCGGCGGCTCCCCTGCATTATTTGCATATGAAGAAGAATTAAGAGAAGAAAAATAGTAGTTTTCTATTTAAGTAATTTAAAAACAAAATAAAAATCAAAAGGTCACTGCATTAACAAATACAGTGACCTTTATATATGGTGCACCTTCGGGGACTCGAACCCCGGACCCACTGATTAAGAGTCAGTTGCTCTACCAACTGAGCCAAAGGTGCAATAATAGAATTATAGACCTATTTTAAGAGTTTGTAAAGAGAAAATCTTTATTTTATTATTAATCTATGATAAATTCGCCCTATAACTATTTAGTGAATATTTGAAAACTATAATATTTTAGATTTAGCTTTATTGGCTAAAAAAAAACTAATTATGTTATAATTTATTTGTAAAATTATATTAATTGGAATTTGAATGTTAAGGAGGAAAATATGATATTAGAGTTATTTCCTAAAAAGGAATATGAAAAAGTTGGAAGATTTGTTGTAAAATATGTAGCTAATTGTATTTTAGATTTTTCTGATATTGATAACTTTATTGTGGATAATAATCTTGAAGAGGCAATAGAATATGCAAATGAAAAAACCAACACATTTCTAATTCATAATTTTTCGGAGTTTCCACTATTTGATGATATTTACTATTCGATTCAGCTTATAGATTCTTATGATATGTTTTACAATGAAGAATTGGACTCTTTTCAGATTCATTTTAGTTTAATATATGAAAAATTATTAGATTTAACCCAAGAAGAAAAATTAATATATTTGAGAAAGGGAGATGCTTGGATAGCTGAGAATTATATGGAGGATATTAGTGCTTTTATTTCTCAAGTTTATAGCATAAATAGTTCAGAATACATGGAAATGTTGGAATCAATATTTTATAATTTGGATGAAGTTCCACAATTTAGGGTATTAAATTTCGAAGCACATTCATTGGTGGAAGTGAAAGAAGGATATACATATTTTGACGCATTTAATGAAGATCTATATTATGATAAACCACTGATTAGAAAAGGATTTACCATACTGATTGTAGATAATGTCAGTTATACGTTTAGTTGGAATGAAAAAAATGAGATAGTAAAAATTGCATTTAATTTCGAGAAAGCTTCTGGTATTAAATATGAGATTGATATAGACAATTGGAAAAAATTGGTTTCTAATGTTTTTAATAGTGAGGACTTTGAAGATATAAGATATTTTTTTACGGATTTTTTTGAGGAAAATGATTCTCACTCCTATTTTGAAGATTTTTTAAAAGAAAATAATATAGCTTACTACGTTACAGACTATGAGTATAATGAGGAATGATAGATTTCAGGTGAAATACTTTTTATTTATTCACATAATATGATAGAATTTATATGGAGTTGATTTTATGAATATTAATTGGTATCCGGGTCATATGAAAAAGACTGCGGATTCTATACGAGATAATTTGAAAAAAGTTGATGTGGTTTTGGAACTTATAGATGCTAGAGCTCCAAGAGCTAGTGAAAATCCCATGATTCCAGATCTAATTGGTGACAAACTTAGAATTTTAATTTTTAACAAAGGAGATTTGGCTGATCCCAGAGAAAATGCTAGATGGCTAAATTATTATAAAGAAGAAAAAGTAATTGCTGTTTCTGTAAATTCTAATACAGGCAAAGGAATTAACGAACTTTTAGATAAAATAGATGAAGTGATGGAAGAAAAACGCGAGAAGGATAGAACCAAAGGAATCATCTCGCAGCGTGTGCGAGCTATGATAATAGGTATTCCAAATGTGGGGAAGTCTACATTAATTAACACTTTAGCCAGTCGTAAATCTGCTAAAGTGGGTAATATGCCGGGGATTACTAGGACCAATCAATGGATAAAAGTAGAAGATAGGCTTTTACTTTTGGACACTCCAGGAGTTTTGTGGCCTAAGTTTGAGTCAGAAGAACTTGCACTGAATTTGGCATTTATTGGCTCTATTCGTGATGAAGTTTTACCTAAAGAAGACGTGGCTTTGAAATTGGTTGAAGTATTGCAAAATAAATATCCAAGATTGTTAGTAGAAAGATATGGGGTAGAAATTTCAAATTCACCTCTAGAAACTATGGAAAATATAGCTAAAAAAAGAGGAGCCATAATGCGTGGCAATGAAATCGACTATACTAGGGTTACGGATTTAATTTTAGATGAATTTAGAAAAGGAGTAATTGGAAATATAACTTTGGAGACGGTAGATGTTCGAGATTGAGAGGGATTTATATATCCAAGGTAAAAGATATATTATTGGAATCGACGAAGTCGGTAGAGGGCCACTGGCAGGTGATGTAGTGGCTGCTGCTGTATGCGTCGATTTTTCTGATGAAAAACATTTTATAGAAGGAATAAGAGATTCTAAAAAACTCTCGGACAAAAAACGAAGAGAAATGGCTAGTTTAATCAGAGAAAATGTAGTAGATTTTTCCATTTCAGGAGCATCTCCTAGGGTAATTGATAAAATAAATATTTTACAAGCTACG
>JAAYEN010000326.1 GCA_012728775.1 Tissierellia bacterium | reverse complement strand
ATTCTCTCAGTTGTGTTTTTCTTATTTTTGAATGTTACGTAATTTCTGTTTTTACATTCTTGACAAGCAAGAGTAACTTTATCTGCCATAGGGCACCTCCTGTATCTTGATTATATTAAAATTTCTGGTAATTAAAATAGCATATAAATCGCTTAATGTCAATAAAAAAAGAGCTTCGCTCCCTTTCGAAATGTTAATATAAATTCATCTAGTATAAGATAACATAAATCTTAAAAATAATCAAGTGTAATTATTGGTTTTTACGCTTTTTTTGAGAATAATTTTTACTTTCCAAATATTATTATAAATCAAATTTTTTTATTTTAATATAAGTAATAATCTTTTTTATAAAGGGTATTAAATGAAATAACACAGTATTTGTATAAAAATTATGGAGGTTATTAATGGATTATAATATTTTAATTGGAGGCGCTGCAGGTCAAGGTATGGATACCGTTGCTTCTATGCTAACAAAAGTGTTGCAAAGAAGTGGATATCACGTATTTACTACCTCTGATTATAGATCAAGAGTAAGGGGTGGACATAACTTTTTTCAAATTCGTTTTTCTAATAAAGTCATATACAGCCCAAGCAGAGAACTTGATGTAATATTTGCATTGAACGAAGAAACTTTAGAACTCCACATGCCAAGACTAAAGCCAGATGGAGTTAGCTTTGCTGATTCTTCAATTGAAGGACATGAAGAGACAAAAAAATTAGACTTAATTAAAACAGCAAAAGAATTAGGAAATGAAAAAATGATTACAACATTAGGTCTTGGCGTTATTATGGGACGCTATGGTATAGATGTTGAATTTGGAAAAGCTGTCATTGGAGAAACTTTCAAAGAAACATTAAGAGAAATGAACTACGCAGCTTTAGAAAAAGGATATGCTCATTTAGAAGTAGATAAAATTGAATTAGATTCAAAGGAAACAATTTTATTGGATGGAAATTCAGCTATAGGACTAGGAGCAGTAGCTGCTGGTTGTAGGTTTTATTGTGCATACCCTATGACTCCATCATCAAGTCTATTAGGCTATATGGCTTCAGCAGCTGAAGAACTTAACATAGTAGTAGATCAAGTAGAAGATGAAGTCGCAGCTTTAAATATGGCTTTAGGTGCATCTTATGCCGGTGTTCGTGCAATGACAGGCTCTTCTGGTGGCGGACTAGCCCTTATGCAAGAGGCATTGTCGATGGCTGGAATTATTGAAACTCCTATAGTAATTGCAAACGTACAAAGGCCTGGTCCTGCTACTGGTCTTCCAACGGACACTGAACAAGCAGATTTAAGATTTTTGATTCACGGTGGTCACGGAGAATTTCCTAGAAAAATCATTGCGCCTAGAACTGTAGAAGATGCATTTCACCAGACTGTTAGAGCGTTTAATACCGCTGAAAAATATCAAATTCCTGTAATACTAATGTCTGATAAACACTTGGCAGATTCTGCTATGAATGTAACACCATTTGACTTAAGTGCGGTAGAAATCAATAGATATTTAGCAAATCCCGCAGATTATGAACCAGGAACTTACAAAAGATATGCTTTTACTAATACCGGAGTTAGTCCAAGATTGATACCAGGTAAATCTAACGGAAATTTAGTTATGGTAGATTCAGATGAACATAACGAGTATGGACGCATCGACGAAAGTTCAGACAACAGAGTCAAGATGGTAGACAAAAGACATAAAAAATTTGAAGGGCTTATTGAAGAATTAGAAGAGCCTTGGGAAATTGGTGTGGATGATTTTAATACTTTAATAGTTTCTTGGGGTTCAACTTATGGAGTTGTCAAAGAAGCTGTCGAATTATTAAATGAAAAAGGACACAAAATTAAAGCACTTTCATATGCTGATGTATTCCCTCTTCCTCTAAAGAAATTTACAGAATATTATGAGAAAGCAGATAAATATATTGTAATAGAAATGAATAAAGATGGACAGTTAGAAGGGCTTATAAGACAAGAAGCACTTGTTAAAGCAGATTTTATAATTAAAAAATATGATGGTAGAACTTTCTACCTTGAAGAACTTGTTGAAAGAATTGAGGAGGCACTATGAATAACTACGAATTTCAAATAACAAAAGAAACAGCTTGGTGTCCAGGATGTGGTAATTTTGGAATTAGATCTGCACTTAAACAAGCTTTAGACGAATTAAATATAGATCAAAATGATGTGGTAATTTCTGCAGGTATAGGACAAGCCGGAAAAATGCCTCAATTTATAGATGTCAATGCTTTTGCAGGCCTTCATGGAAGAAGTATCCCTGTTGGAATCGGTATTAAGCTTGCAAATCACGGTTTAAAAGTTATAACCGAAGGTGGAGATGGCGATGGTTATGGAGAGGGCGGGAATCACTTAATCCATGCTATTAGAAGAAATATTGATATCACACAAATAGTTCATGACAATCAAGTCTACGGTCTTACTAAAGGACAAGCCTCACCTACAACTGAACCTAAACAAGTACAAACATATGCTAGCAGTGGATCTAAAAATAATAAAATTTACCCATTAGCTATGGCCTTAACACTTGGAGCAGGCTTTGTAGCAAGGGGTTTTTCTGGAGATCAAGAACAACTTAAAGAAATTATAAAAGCTGCAATCAACTATAAAGGATATGCCCTAGTAGATATTTTACAACCTTGTGTGGTTTGGAATAAAATCAATACCTTTAGTTGGTATAAAGAAAGAGTAAAACCTTTGAGTAAAGATTATGATCCAACAGATTTTGAAGCTGCTTATAAAAAAGCTATGACATGGGGCGATGAAATACCTACTGGAATACTATACAACGTAGAGTATGAAACGTATGAAGAAAAGTTTAAATTCTTACTGGATAATCCGCCATTGGTAGATCAAAAATTAGATCCAAAAGATGCAAAAAAATTAATGGATAAGCTTAAATAGCTTAATAAAAATTTGTTTATAAAAAGTTTGGTGATATTTTGAATGAAGTTTTTATGAAAGAAGCTCTTATTGAAGCTGAGAAGTCATATAAATTAAATGAAGTTCCTGTGGGTTGTGTAGTAGTTCATGAAGGTGTTATTATCGGACGTGGATATAATCTAAAAGAAACCATGAAAGACGTGACCTATCACGCTGAATTATTAGCAATTCAAGAAGCTCAAGAAAACCTAAATCACTGGTGGCTAGAAAACTGTGATGTATATGTAACTTTAGAGCCTTGTTCTATGTGTGCTGGAGCTATGCTCAACGCTAGGATAAGAAATTTGTATGTAGGAGCTAGAGATTTTCGAATGGGTGCTACAGGCTCTGCTATTGACCTATCTAATATAGAAAGTTTTAATCACCACTTCCTAGTAACATTTGGAATTATGGAAACAGAATGCAGTGAAATATTATCCAAATTTTTTAAAAATTTGAGAAAAAAAAATAAGACGTTTAAGGGATTTTAATTCCTTAGACGTCTTATCCTTATATTTTAACAATGTTTCTTTCATAATATAATGTAATAGCTATCATCATTAATATTGTGGTAGCTAATGTTGGGATTAGAGCTATTAAAAATATTGGAATTACTATAATAGCTGCAGCTAAACCACCGATTAATAAGCTAGGAACAAGAAGGAAGAGAATAATAAAAGCAAGAATTATTGGTACAATCATAATCATTATCCATAAAAATACTAATTTTAGTTTGTGTCCTTTTGTAATTTCATATGATAATTTTAAATAATCTATTGGATTTAATTCTGGATAATCTTCTACTAAAAAATATATAAATAATAATGCAAAATAGCCAATTACTCCTAAAATCGAACCCACTATAGGAACTAATCCTAACATTTTTAATATTAAAGTATAAATTGCCGCTACTGGTATTAATACTGGGGAATAATGCATTATTTTATCTTTTACTTCTCCCACTCCATAAGAATATCCTCTTAATAGATCCAATATAGCCATAAAATTAGCACCTATTAATATATTTGAAATAATATTTTTTAGAATATCAAATGAGAAGGAGGTCATATTGTCTAAACCTGATCCCCTTATGGAGTTGAAAATATTTGTAAAGGTTATATTATCTGATGGGTAGTCAAACGCATCTATTGTACTTTCGGGAGCTATGGATTCTAAAATCCCCATAATTACAATATAAACTATAATTACCATTAGAAACTTAAAAAAATATCTCAAAAGAATTGATATTGCTTCTTTTATAATACTCATGGTACTCACTTTTACCACCTCTTATTAGAATTATATCTAACATTTACCCTATTTTTATATAATTAAAAGGCACTCCTTGTGGAATGCCTTATCAATCATTATTTATTACTATTTATTTGCATTTTCAAATGCTTTATTCATTACTTCTTGGTATCCTTCAACTGTAATTGTAACAGATGTAGCTAACTCAGGAAGATCTGGAACGTGTTGGTGATTTTCATCTCTAACTTTTACTGGAATTCCTTGAATTTCTTCATTAGTTTTTCCTATTGTAAATTCTTCCCAAACCATCATTTGTTCAAACCATTCTTTTCCAATTTCAGAAGCTTTAGTCATGCCATATTCTTCTTTTAATTCTTTTTTAGATTTAACATCTGCAATTCTTTCTACTATTTTGCCTTCAGCGTCTACATCGATTTTAGCTTGTACTACGTCGATGATGTTTGCAACTACTTTATCTTCGTCGTCTAGTCCTAAAGCGTTCATATATGTGTCGATTTGGATTCTAGCAGGTTTGTCGTCTGCTGCTTCAGTACCTTTTGCACCAGTTTTTACACCAAGGCCTAATTTAGTTGCGCCATCTGCATCAACTGCATTATCCCATGCTTCTTTTACAACTTGTACGTAACTTCCAATATCCATTGTTGTAGATGTTAATATATCAGCTACGTCTGGAACATTTTGGTGATGATCATCTTTAACTCTTGTAGGAATATTAACTACTTCTTCAGCTGTCATACCTATAATATACTCTAAAAATGCGTACATTTGCTCATCATATTCTTTTCCTATTGGAGAAGCTTTAAGCATTCCATATTCAGGACCTAATTCAAGTTTTGTCTTGTATTCTGCACCTTCTGGAATATCTGCATTTTTATTATCTTCTGCAAAGTTAACTTTTGTTTGAGCTACGTCTATTTTAGCTTCAACAATTTTTCCTTCTGCATCAAATGCAACTGCAGCAATTGTTACATCAGCTTGTGCTAATGCTGCATTATCTCCAACATCCTTTGAGCTATTTGTTGATGAAATATTTCCTAAACCTATTTTAGCAATTGGTCCTACTTCAACATTTTCTGGTTTTACAGTTTCCACTGATGGAACATATTCTTCTTCTACTTCTTCTTCAGCTGGTTCTGCAGCTGGCTCAGTTGTTTCTTCAGCAGTTTCAACTGGTGTTTCTTCAACAGTTTCTTCAGCTGGTTTATTATTTTGATTACATGCTACAAAAACTGTCAGCATCATAACCACAACTAATAATAATGATAATTTTCTTCTCATTGTTACCCTCCATTTGTTTTATCGTAATCATATTAACAAAAATTTACATTTGTGTCAATGCTTGTTAATAATCTTTCATTAAAATTTCTTTGATATTCACTGAAAAATACACAAAAAAAAAAGAAGTCTAAGATACTTGTTAATATCTTGACTTCATATTAAATCCTATTCTTCTTCGCTACCACCAATTGGTTTCATTGTCGGGAAGAATAAAATATCTCTTATACTTGGTTGATTTGTATAAATCATAATCATTCTATCTACACCTATACCCAGTCCACCCGTAGGAGGAAGTCCCACTTCAATGGCGTTGAGAAAATCATAGTCCATAGGATGAGCTTCGTCATCACCTGATTCTTTATCCGCCATTTGAGCTTCGAATCTTTCCCTTTGGTCTATGGGGTCATTAAGTTCTGAAAAGGCATTTGCTAATTCCCAAGTATTCATAAATAGTTCAAATCTATTAGTTATTCTAGGATCATCTGGATTTCTCTTAGATAAAGGAGAAATCTCCACTGGATGACCAGTTACAAATGTTGGTTGCACTAAAGTGCTTTCACAAAATTCTTCGAATAATTCAGAAATAACATGTCCTCTAGTCCAAAAAGCTTCGGGTTTTAATCCTTTTTCCCTTGCAATTTCCAATGCTTCTTCGTCAGTATTTATTTCATCAAAATCTACGCCAACTATTTCTTTTACAAGTTCTTGCATAGAAACTCTCTTCCAAGGCTGAGTTAAATTGAGCTTTGTGCCTTGATAATCTAATTCAAGTGTACCTAAAACTTCTTGTGCAACATATACAAATAAATCTTCAGTGAGATTCATGATATATTCATAGTCTTCATAGGCTGCATAAAGTTCCATATTAGTAAATTCTGGGTTGTGTTTAGTAGAGATACCTTCGTTTCTAAACATTTTACCCATTTCATATACTTTATCAAATCCACCAACAATTAGACGCTTTAAAAAAAGTTCATTAGCTATTCTTAATTGCATATCCAAATCCAAAGTATTGTGATGTGTTAAAAATGGTCTTGCGTTAGCACCACCGGCAACTGTTCCTAGTATAGGAGTCTCTACTTCTAAATAATCTCTTTCATCTAAAAATTTTCTAATGGCTTTGATGATTTTATTTCTGGTAAGAAAGACTTCTTTGATTTCGGGATTTACAATTAAGTCCACATATCTTTGGCGATATCTCAAGTCTATATCTTTTAATCCGTGAAATTTTTCAGGCAGAATTTGCAAGGATTTAGATAATAATATTATCTCACTTGCTCTTACAGAAATTTCTCCTGCTTTTGTTTTAAATATTGTACCTTTAACTCCTACAATATCACCAATGTCTAGTTTTTTAACGTCTTCGTATGAATCTTCTAGCGCATCTTTTCTTGCAAAAATTTGAATTCTGCCTTGGGAATCTTGAATATCTAGGAAACTAATTTTACCATGTCCTCTTTTTGACATTACTCTTCCAGCTACGCTAGTCTCAGTATCTTCTAGCTCATCAAAATTGTCTTTTATATCAGAACTTTTACTTTTGACATCATATTTTTCGATTAAAAAGGGATTTTTCCCTTCGTCCATAAGTTCTTGCAATCTCTCTCTTCTCAACAACAAAATTTCATTGAGATTTAATTCATCATTAGCCATATTTCCTCCGTGAGTTTAAATCGAAATTGATACTATCTCAAAGTTTAATGTTCCATCTGGAATTTCTACACTGGCAGTATCTCCTACTTTTTTGCCTAGTAATGCAGAACCCATAGGAGATTCATTGGAAATTTTCCCTTCCAAAGGATCTGTCTCTGCACTACCCACTATAGTATACACTTCTTCATCTTTTGATCCAACTTCTATAACTTTTACAATAGAACCTAGATTAACAATATCCTTGTCGACTTTTTCTTCATCTATTAAAACTGCATTTCTAAGCATATTTTCTAACTTGGCAATTTTTTCTTCGACCTTCGCTTGTTCATTTTTAGCATGATCATATTCAGCATTTTCTGATAAGTCCCCATACCCTAATGCTGTTTTTATTTTTTCTGCTATCTCTCTTCTTACTACTGATTTGAGATAATCTAGCTCATCTTCAGTTTTTTTTAATCCTTCTTCCGTAAAGAAAAATTCTTTTTCTCCCATTACATTACCTCTTTTCCAAATATATATTTTTATATATACAGTCGTAATATTGTATTAGATTATATTGAATATGTCAACAATTCTTCTTTATACAATAATAAAATCTCAATAAGCTCGTCCTTATTCTTAATAGTATTTAATTCATTTTTTAATTTTGAAGAGTTTTTCATACCTTTTAAATACGAATGTAGGTGTTTTCTCATCTCAGGTATTCCTATTCGTTCTCCTTTTAAATTACATATTAACTCAATATGTTCCAAAATAATATCAAATTTATCTGTATCTGAAATTTTTGTAATAGATCCTTTTGATAAATAATCCTTTATTTCTCTAAAAATCCAAGGATTTCCTACAGCTCCTCTGCCAATCATCAATCCATCTACTTTGAATGTTTCAAAAGCATTTTTTGCGTCCTCTCCAGATTTTATATCACCATTTCCTACGACTGGAATAGAAACACTGGATTTTATTTCTCCAATAGCTTCCCAATTGGATTCGCCTGAATATTGTTGTTCTCTAGTTCGTCCATGTACTATTAGTAAATCCGCCCCCGCTTCTTCAATAGCTTTTGAAACTTCTAAATAGTTTAAATTATTTTCAATTCCTAGCCTAATTTTTGCACTAACTGGTTTTGAAGTGGATAATTTCATGGATTTTACTAATGAATAAATTTTACTTGGTTCTTTTAAAAGAGCTGATCCTTCTCCATTTTTTACTATTTTAGGAGCTGGACACCCTAGATTTAAATCTATTATAGATACGTCTTCTCTTTTGTCTAAGTAGCATGTAGCTTTTTTTAAAACTAGATCTTCTGAACCAAATAATTGAATCCCTACTTGTCCTTCCTCTGGAGAAATATTTAGCATCTCTAGAGTTTTTTTATCTTTATAGCACATTGCCTTTGCACTTATCATTTCACTGTACGCAATGTCTACTCCCATTTTAAATGTGATTGTTCGAAAGGCTGAATCAGTATATCCTGCTAAAGGTGCTAAAAATAATTTTGTATCTTTATTCACTTTTCTAGTATTCGCCTCCATTTATTTAAATAGAGCCGTCCTAAGACAGCTCCATTGAATATTATATTATTTATAAAATATCATGATCTTCAGGTAATTCTGCTATCTCTTCTTCTAATTCTTCAAAATATTTTTCTTCTGATTTTTCCATTATTATTTCTGAACCATCAAAGTTTTTACCTAAAAAGATATTCTCAAATTCTTTACCACTTAATGTCTCTCTCTCTAATAAAGAATCTGTTATTCTAGCTAATATATCTAAATTGTCGTTTATTAAACTCTCAGCTTGATCATATGCATTTTTAATTATATTGTGTACTTCTTGATCTATTTTTGCAGCAACTTCTTCAGAATATTCTCTTGAGCGTCCATAGTCTCTGCCAACGAATGGGTTTTCATGATCTTCCCCATATTTAACTGTGCCTAAAGTCTCACTCATACCATAAGTCTCTACCATAGATCGTGCAATTTTAGTTGCTCTTTCTATGTCATTGGAAGCTCCAGTAGATATTTCATTTAGTACTAGATCTTCTGCCACACGTCCTCCCAACAATGATACAATTCTATTTTCTAAATATGATTTAGTAATAAATTCGTCATCATCATCTGGAATGTAAGCAGTAAATCCTCCAGCCATACCCCTAGGTATAATTGTAATCATATGGACAGGATCACTATCAGGCATTAACCTAGACACTAAAGCATGTCCAGCTTCATGAACAGCTGTAATTCTTTTATCTCTTTCACTTACAATCTTGCTTTTTTTAGCAGGACCTGCTTGAACTTTAATAGAAGCTTCATTTATATCTTCCATAGTTATTAATTTTCTGTTATCTCTAGCAGTTAATAAAGCCGCTTCGTTAACCATATTTTCTAAATCCGCAGGCGTAAATCCTGGAGTTCTTTTGGCTATAGTATTTAAGTTTACGTCCTCAGATAAGGGTTTTTTCTTAGTGTGAACCTTTAGTATAGCTTCTCTTCCTCTAACATCTGGTACTCCTACATAAATCATTCTATCAAATCTACCAGGTCTTAAAAGTGCAGGGTCTAAAATGTCAGCTCTATTTGTGGCAGCCATAATGATAATACCTTCATTTTTGGAGAATCCATCCATTTCAACCAAAAGTTGATTTAGAGTTTGTTCTCTTTCGTCATGTCCTCCACCTAAACCTGCTCCTCTTCTTCTACCTACTGCATCTATTTCATCTATAAAAATAATTGCTGGTGCATGCTTTTTGGCATTTTCAAATAAATCTCTCACCCTACTTGCTCCAACACCTACAAACATTTCAACAAAATCAGATCCTGAAATTGAAAAAAATGGAACTTTGGCTTCTCCTGCTACTGCTTTAGATAAATAAGTCTTTCCAGTTCCAGGTGGCCCAACCATTAAAACCCCAGTAGGAATTCTTGCGCCTACTTCTGTATACTTTTTCGGATTTCTTAAAAAATCTACTATTTCCTCTAACTCTTCTTTTTCTTCTTGTAATCCAGCAACATCGTTGAACGTTATATCAACTCTATTGTCTTCATTATGAAGAACCGCTTTAGATTTTCCAAAAGACATGGTTTTATTTCCTCCACCTTGCATAGATTGCATAAGGAAAAACCAAATTAGAGCGAAGCCCCCAATCATTAAGACTGTAGTAACTATGTCTCGTTGCCATGAAGTGTCGCGAATTTCTTGAATATTAAAAGCAATCTCCTTTGAATCAATTCTTTCTGAAAGATATTTTTCATAAAAATTTTCACTCATCATTCCAGAGATATTTGCCTTGAATTTTGTATCATTTTTATCTTCAATATAAAGACTATTTCCAACCTGTTCAATTTTTTCAATTTCTCCAGATTCCAATTTTTCTACTAACTCTGTTAAGTCAATATCTTGAGCTCTATCTATAGTTGTTCTATTTAAATTGGTTATCCCAAAGTATATTAAAACTAATATTAATAAATATATCCCAAATCCACCAAATCGCCTATTCCCCACTTGTACCTCCTATTTGTACAACTCTTCTTTTAAGTATCCTATATAAGGCAAGTTCCTGTATTTTTCATTAAAGTCCAGTCCGTATCCTACAACGAAATAATCAGGAATATCAAATCCACAGTATTTAATATCTAACTCAATTTCTCTTCTTTCCTTTTTATTCAAAAGGGTCACGATTTCAACTGAATTAGCTTCTCGGGACTTCAACAAATCCACAACATAATTTAATGTTATACCTGTATCAATTATATCCTCAACAACCAATACGTCTTTATCTTTAATGCTATGATCTAAATCTTTTATTATTCTTACTTCTCCAGATGATATTGTAGAAGCGCCATAACTAGACACGTCCATAAAATCCACCATAACTGACATATCTAATTCTTTTAATAAATCAGTCATAAAGAAAACTCCACCTTTTAATATACATATACAAGTTAAGTCTTTTCCTTTATAGTCTTCTGCAATTTGTTTTGCCAATACTTTAATTCGTTCTGATATAGCTTCTTCGTCAAATAGTATGGCTTCAATGTCTTTGTGCATATTAGTCCTCCACATTTACTTTAGTTATTTTTATATATTCGTTAGTTTGAGATATTAATTCAGTCATTTCACTTTTGGTTAAGTCAATAATCCAATAAATATTCTCTAAATCTGCTACTATTAAATACCTATCTCTATAAAGTCTGTCAATTTTTTTATCTATAAATATTTCTTTTAGTTTCTTAGTTCCAGAAAGTCCAATTGGACGCATCCTATCGCCTTCTTTACGATTTCTGATTACTAATTCTGTTTTGATTAATTCTTTGGGTATAGTTATGGAATCCTTTAAATTTACAGGCTCACTAACTTCTTCCATAAGTATTGTCTCTCCATGAACATTATTAATACCCTTTTTTAAAGGGATATATATATTATTATGATTAATATTTAAATTTCTTTCAAATATTAATTTTCCATATGAATTTCTAATCCTCACATTATTAATATTGTCGATGAATCTCCCTGAATCTAAATCCTTCAATCTGATAATTTCTTCTACATTTTCTAATGACAAGTCTCTAAGACCTTGAGGAAATTGATCAAATGTCATTCTAATAATTCTATTTTGTATTGCCTTGTCCAAAGCGTTTAAGTCCTCGATGTTGATTATTATTTGATTTAAGTTTTTTTGAGCTATTTTTTCAAATATTTTCTTTGAGTACTTTTGTAAAAATTCTACATCTACCTTGGACAACTCAGATAAATTAAATATGCTATTATCTATCCTCGGGTTATATTCTTCTCTTAAAAAAGGCAGTAGTACATTTCTTATCTTATTTCTATGATACTCTATTTCTAAATTTGTAGAATCTTCAACATATTCAATATTATTTTTATATATGTATTCTTCAATTTCATTCCTAGTGATATTTAATAAAGGCCTAATAATTACGCCACTTTTATATTCTATTCCTTTAAGGCCATCTATCCCAGTTCCTCTAATTATTCTCATAATTAACGTTTCAACTTGGTCATTATAGTTATGGGCTAGTGCAATTTTATTGGCGCCAATCTCTTGAGAAATCTTTTTAAAGAAATTTTGTCTAAGTTTCCTACCTGCAGCTTCTTTAGAAATTTTTTCTTTATCTGCCAATCCATGCATATCTGCTCTTTCTGACTTAAAATATAATCCTAGATTTTTAGCAGTATTTCTAGAGAACTCTTCATCTCTATCAGCTTCTTTACCTCTTACGCCATGATTAAGATGACAAATCGAAATGGTCAAATCAAAATCATCCCTAATTTCTAATAGGGAGTAAAGAAGTGCAGTAGAGTCCATTCCTCCTGAAAAACCTACAAGAATGGAATCTCCTTTTTCTATTAAATTATAATCACTTATATTTTTTAATATTTTATCTATCATTATTAACATAAAAAGTGATAGAGTATTCTATCACATAAGGAAATTAGCTATTATTATTCTTTCTCCTGTTATTGCTTCTCTTGTTTTCTCTCGTCCTAGCCTGTTGAAGGTTTTCATTACTTTGTTTTATAAACTTATTAAGTTTATCTTCAAAGGACATGTCTAAGTTTTCTTCTTCTCTTTCCTTAAACCAATCTACATTACTAGGTTTTGAGCTTTTTGGTGCAGCCTGTTTAATAGAAAGGGCAATTTTGCCTTCTTTTTCAGATACAACTTTTACCTTTACTTCATCTCCGACATTTACAACGTCTTCTACTTTTTGAACAAAACCATTGGAAAGTTCTGATATATGTACCAGACCCTCTACACCTTCTTCAATTCTAACAAAAGCTCCGAAATTAGTAGTCTTTACTACTTTCCCTTCGACTATTTCACCGATACTAATAGCCATAATTCCTCCCAAATTTATTTATTTTCAAATGGATTAGTGGAGTTTTCTTTATCTTTGTCCTTGAAAATGACTTCCTTAGGTTTAACCATGCCATATTCATCCCTAGCAATTTGCTCAATAAATTTTAAACTACCACTATTTTCTATTTCATATTCTAATTTTTGAATATCATTATTTAACTGTGCTACTTTTTCTGCCTTTTCATCTAAAGTCGCTTCTAAGGCATCTATATGATTTAATTGGTCGTGTATATTATATGCAAAATATATTAAAACAAAAATCATTACGATAAGTACATATTTAAATCCCTTGCTCTTATTTTTCATATGTCACTCCCATTAATTATAAACAATTTTATATTCTTACGTATAATTCTTCTGGTTTTGGATTTGTAATACTTTCTCCATCATTTATCACTTCAACACTTATAGTGTTGTTAGAAAAATTGATTGTAATTGTATCCCCTACATTTACATTTTCACTAGCTTTTGCAACTTTTCCATTTATCAAGACTTTTCCCGATTCACTAGCTTCTTTCGCCACTGTTCTTCTTTTAATTAATCTAGAAATTTTCAAAAATTTGTCTAATCTCATGTCTCTCCAATTTTTTTAATTAAGGTACACCTAATGCAGATGTACCTTAATTGATAAATTATTTGTTTACTATTTCTTTGAATCCTTTTCCAGCTCTAAATACAGGTGCTTTTGATGCTGGGATATTAATTTTTTCTTCAGGATTTCTAGGATTTCTACCTTCTCTAGCTTTTCTGTGTCTTACTTCAAATGTTCCAAAGCCTACTAATTGAACTTTGTCACCATCTGCTAGTGCTTCTTGTACAGTTTCGATAAAAGCATTTAATGCGCTTTCAGAATCCTTCTTTGTTAATTCACTTTTCTCAGCAATTTGAGCTACCAATTCTTGTTTGTTCATAATAACCTCCTAAAATAATAAGTTTATATAAATATATATAACTTCCTACTGTAATTTGGAAATTTGCCATAATCGTTCTAATTCATTTTTTTCTAAAGCCTGAATATCCAAGCTTTCCTCTGTGGCAATTTCCTCCATTATTCTAAACCTGTTGACAAATTTGTCACAAGCTTCTGAAAGTAAAAGTTCAGGTTCAAAGCCTAAGTGATGGCATAAATTAGAAACGGTAAATAACAAATCTCCCAGTTCTTCTCTTAAAGCTTCTGAGTTTTCTAAAGCTTCTATGACTTCATCATATTCTTCTTTTACTTTACCTAAAATTTCTCCAGTATTATTCCAATCAAATCCTATTCTCGTAACCTTATCTATAATTTTATAAGCTCGTATAGTTGATGGTAAACCCCTGGAGTCTTTTAATCTTTCCCAAAAAGTACTAAAATTTCTTTGAGAGTATTTTATACTATCCCAATTTTGCAACACTTTAGAGGTTTTGTCAAGGTTTAAATCTTCAAAAACATGGGGATGACGTAAAATTAATTTATTACTAATGCCATTTATTACATTTATTATATTAAAGTCACCGTTTTCTTTTGCAATTTGAGAATGCATTATTACTTGGAATAGTAAGTCTCCTAATTCCTCCAATAGCCCGTCAGGATCATCCTCATCGATTGCTTGTACTACTTCATACGCTTCTTCTAGTAAGTCTTGCCTCATACTCGCGTGAGTTTGTTCTATGTCCCAGGGACATCCCTCAGGACCTCTTAGAGTATCTGCAATCTCTAACAAGTCTGAAAAATCAGAAGTATTTTCCGGCTTTTGTATAAGCAATGTAGTCTGATGATTTGGAATGATTTTTCTCGAATAGTTCTCTATAAAATCTGAATATATTTCTTCAGTATCTAATCCACCATCTTTAACTATTGAAAACTTTGTATTCGAAGGATATATTTCTCCAATCTCCAACATAATTTCATCTAATAGAAATTCATTATCTATTTCTTGGATTAATAAATCAATTGAATAATCAACTCTAAAGTTATTATAATCCCTTCCACTTATAGTTTTGTATCCATCTGTTACATATAAAATCCTCGAAAAAATCAAATCAGCAAAGGATTGATTATTAATAATTTCTAACTCAACTTTTTCATTGATTAATAAATCTACTGATTTTTCTAAAACAAAAGGACTACCTGGCACAAGATAAATAATATCTTTATTTTCAGAAGCTTTTATTAGCTTATTTACAATAAGTTTATCTACTACATCTAAGCTTTGTGCCTCTTCATATAAGTTGTCAAAAAAAATAATTTTATTATTTTTGATCAATTGGCTAATAACTTCATGCTTTTTTGTTCTGGCATAGATTTTTTTATTAGAATTTATTAATTCAAATATACGATTTGAAATATTTGAGAAATCACTGGAACCCATACCAATTACGATAATTCTACCCATTTGACACCTCTAGAGTTATTCTATCGAATTTAATGGGATTTGTCTATACAAAACTAAAAAAAAGTGGATAAAATAGACATTTATTCAAGTTATTGTATATATTTTTAAAGTTTTTAATTAACTTTTAACTAATTAACTGTAAATCAATATATTTTTTATAAAATAAAATTTATGTATCTAAACCATGTGTTTAGGTTTTTATATTTATTTGCTAATAAAATAAAAAAGTTCGACTTTTTTGTCGAACTTAATTATTTATTTTTATGGTTTTTTAGTTTCTTCTTCCACCGGTGCTTCTTCTGTTGTATCTGCTGGAGTTTCTTCAGCAGGTGCATTAGCTTTTTGTTCTTCTAGATATTGTTTTATAGAATCTGGTTCTTTTGAAAGGTCTATATGTTTTTGAACCTTTGCTTTTTTCTCCAAAGCTTCCATTTCTTCTATAAATTTTTCGCCTTGTAGAGCTTTTACTATATCTTCTCTATAATCTTCTAAAGAACTTTTCTTTCCAGTAACTTCTATTATGTGAAATCCAAATTGCGTCTCTATAGGTTCAGAAATCTCACCAATTTCTGCTCCAAATACAAATGTATCAAACTCTTCTACCATAGCTCCTTGAGTAAAATACCCTAGGTTACCACCTTGGACAGCTGAGCCTGGATCTTGGGATAATTCCTTTGCTAAATCCGCAAAATCTTCACCATCTTCTAATCTCTTTAAAACATTGTTAGCTTCTTCTTCAGTTTCTACTAGAATATGTCTTGCTTCAACTTCATTCATATGGTCTTTATTTTCTTCAAAGAAATTTTGGATTTCTTCATCACTAATTTCATATTCTTCTATTTTTTTATTTCTGAATTCAGTAATTGTAATATTGTCTTTGATTATACTTCTATATTGTTCTTCAGTAATTCCTAAAGATTCTAGTGTCGATGCAAATTGTTCTTCACCTGAATATTCTTTTTCAGTCGCCATTTGTTGATCAGTTATAGCATCAACATCACCTATATCTGCATCTTTTGCAGCATTTAAAACTACTTGATTGGATATTAGATTATCTAATATATTTGTTCTAACTACTTCTCCTGTAGTTCTTCCTAATTGATCATATGGTTGTTCCAGTGCTTCTTCGCCCATTTGACTAACAAGATTTTCCCTTTGTATTTTATAATACAAGTCAAATGTCTCTTGGGGTATATCTACTCCATCTACTGTTGCAACTGCTCCACTCTTTCCTCCGCCACAACCTGTCAAAAGTAGTGCAACGGCCATCATTGTAATTAATATTTTTTTCTTATTCATCAAACTCTCCTTTTCGAAGTCTAAAGTATTATATCATATTTTTTTCAAATATTACAATTTTAACTAAATTATCAACTAATATTCTCTAATAATTCTTTTATCTCTAATAGAGGATATTTTTT
>JAAYEN010000222.1 GCA_012728775.1 Tissierellia bacterium | reverse complement strand
ATAAATCCTGTTGCGTCGTATTGGTCAAATACTTCGTCTTCTCCAAAGGTTGCATATTCTTCTGAATATAGTGAATACGGACTAGTTACTCCTGCTGAAATGATATTTCCTTTATAGAGTTTTACTTTTACATCTCCTGTTACAGTTTTTTGGGTAGCTGTTACGAATTCACTTAGGGCTTCTCTTAGGGGAGTAAACCATTTTCCAGTATATACTAATTCTGCAAATTTAATTGCGATAGTCTCTTTGTATTGGATAGTATCTCTATCTAGTGTCAAGGATTCTAAAACCTTGTGAGTATGATAGAGTATCGTTCCCCCTGGCGTTTCGTAAACTCCACGACACTTCATTCCAACTAATCTGTTTTCAACTATATCGGCTATTCCTATTCCGTTTTTGCCGCCTAGTTCATTTAGTTTTCTTACGATTGCTGAACCTTTCATCTTCTCGCCATTAACTGCAACAGGAATTCCTTCTTCAAAGGATACCGTTACATAAGTGCCTTCATCTGGTGCTTTTTCAGGACTTACTGTAAGTTCTAGCATTTTGTCATAGTTGGGCTCGTTGCTGGGATCTTCTAGCTCTAGGCCTTCGTGGGACAAATGCCATACATTCATGTCTTTGGAATAGTTGGTTTCTTTGGAAATCTTTAGTGGAATTCCTCTCTCTTCTGCAAAGGCAAATTCTTCTTCACGGGATTTTATGTCCCAAATTCTCCAAGGTGCTATTACGGGCATATCTGGAGCGAAGTATTTAATGGCCATTTCAAAACGTATTTGGTCATTTCCTTTTCCTGTACAACCGTGGGCTACTGCGTCGCAGCCTTCTTGGAGAGCAATTTCAACAAGGCGTTTTGCAATTACTGGTCTTGCTGTAGCTGTTCCCAATAAGTATCTGCTTTCGTATTTCGCTCCTGCTTGTAGGGCAGGAAAAGCATAATTGTCTATGAATTCATCTTCAATATTTTCGATAAATATTGCTGATGCTCCTGAGTTAATGGCTTTTTCTTCAAGGCCTTCTAGTTCAGGGTCTTGTCCGACATTTCCTACTACCGCTATAACTTCGCAGTCGTAGTTTTCTTTTAGCCAAGGTATGATTACTGATGTGTCTAATCCACCTGAATATGCTAGTGCTACTTTTTTAAATTTTACGTCTTTCATTTTCTCCCTCCAAAATTTTGTTTCTTACACGTTGGTATTTCGTATTAAAAAATCCCTCGAGCATTTTGCTCAAGGGACGTAATAAACGTGTTACCACCCAAATTCATAACACTTTCGCAAGTGTTATCTCAGTTAGTATAAACTAAAGCTCTAACGGGCTTAACGTGATAATCTACTTTTTTTCAAATATCCTGCTCCGAGGCTCTCTTCAAATCCTATAACTCTCTTCTTTTCACCAATATAGAAGCTCTCTAGGGATGTCTTTTAGATTCTACTCTTCTCATCAAAGCATTTTCTTTTGATGATAATATCAAACTATTTTAATCTTGTCAAATTATTTTTAATTATTTAGTTTTTATT
>JAAYEN010000250.1 GCA_012728775.1 Tissierellia bacterium | reverse complement strand
ATTACAACTTTTTCCTCTTCGGCTATCCATTGTACTTTGAATCCCAATGTTTCAGAAATAACTCTCACTGGCACCAAAGTTCGACCATTTTCTATAAAAGGCGCCACGTCTGTTTCTACATTGTTTCCATGAACAACCAGTTTAATTGGCTGTTCCTGAGCCGATGTTACTACTGGAATCATAAGTACTAGAACCAAAATCAATAAAAATAATTTCTTTTTCATTTAATCCTCCTGTTTTTTTTGAATTCATTATTAACTATTATATCATTTTAAAATAGTTTGGAGTAACAATAAAAAGTTTTTGAACTACAATATTCCCATTTAGACAACATTTTGATGGTATAATTTATACGTAGAGTAATATGATTTAAGATTTTATGGAGGAAGATATGATATTAGAATTATTTCCTAAAAAAGGAAATGAAAATAAAGAAAAAGTTGGAAGATTCGTTGTAAGATATGTAGCTAATTGTATATTAGATTTTTTTGATATTGAAAACTGCATTGGAGAAAATGGTCTTGAAAAAACAATAAAATACATCAATGAGAAAACTGATACATTTCTGATTCATAATTTTTCTGAATTTCCGATATTTGACGATATTTATTATACAGTTGAAGATTTAGATTCTTATGAAATGTTTTATGATGAAGAATTGGATTCTTTTCAGATTCATTTTAACTTAATATATGAAAAAATATTAGACTTAACTCAGAAAGAAAAACTTCAATACATGGAAAAAGGAGATGCTTGGATAGCTGAGAATTACATGGAAGATCTTGGCAATTTCATCTCTCAAGCTTATAGCATAAATAATTCAGAGTATAATGAAATGCTAGAATCGATATTTTATAAATTGGAAGAAGTTCCGGAGTTTTCAATACTGAACTTCGAAGCATATTCATTAGTAGAAGTTAAGGATGGTTATTCATATTTTGATGCTTTTAATGAAAATTTGTATTATGATGATTTGTATGATGAAGATAAACCAATCATAAGAGATGACTTCACCTTCATCATTGTCGATAATGTAAGTTACACATTTAGTCGAAATGAAAAGGAAGAGATTATAAAAATTGCATTTAGGTTTGGAAAAGGATCTGGAGTTAAATATGAAATAGATATGGAAAACTGGAAGAAGCTGGTTTCAAATGCATTTAATAGCGAAAGATTCAAAGACGTGGGATATTTATTTACAGATTTTTTTGAAAAAAATGACTCTCATTCATACTTTGAAGAATTTTTAATAGAAAATGATATATCCTACTATGTATCAGATTATGATTATGGAAAAGAGCTTGAGGAGTTTTAAGATATTTTAAGTAAAGTTTATAAAAACCACAAAGGACAGTTATAAAACTGATTTCTTTGTGGTTTTTTAATAAAGTTCTATATAAATTCTCCGTTTACAATCTCGCCTTCAAACATCGTCACTCTCTCTGGTACCAATCTTGCAATTAAATGAGCAGAAGAATCTGATTTGGATAATAAAATATTTGCCTTGTCGCCAACTTTTGGCCAAATCCTTTCGCCTTCGTTATTTAATGGCAGTAGTCCGCCCGTAATCGCAGGTAGGGTTCTGGAAATGGTGTATTCGTCTTTGAAATTGTGAATTTGGCAACCACGGTTTAGTCTTTCTGCCATATCTCCTGTGCCGAAAGGATTCCAGTGGTCGTTGATATTGTCATTTACGATATTTACATCGACTCCTTCATTTAAAAATGTCATAAAAGGATACGCCTCGCCATTAATGGGCTGAGTTGTATTTAATGTCACGCCTCTTTTTACAAATTCTTTTGCCAACTCCACTTGTTTGTGGTGGCCGATGTCATTTAAAGAAAACGCGTGGCTAAGTGTTACCATGTCATTCATTTCGTATTCATCGATATAGTTTAAAATCCTTTTGATTTCATAAATTCCCAAATTTTGTCCTGTGTGGACGTGGAAATCTATTTTCTT
>JAAYEN010000094.1 GCA_012728775.1 Tissierellia bacterium | reverse complement strand
TTCTACTATAGCATTTGTAGAGATAGTCGTACTAAGGTTGATTCTTTGAATTTTTGATTTATCTATATCATGGGTTAATTCTTTGATTGCCTTAAAAATCGTAGGGGAGAGGTTTTCTTTGTCTACTGTATTTTTTATTCTTTTTATTATTTTTTTGTTTTCAATTATTACTCCATCTATATTTGTGCCGCCGACGTCTATTCCAATTATCAAATTTATCACCTCTAAATTAATTATATCAGATATAGTGTGATAAACTTAGAACATTTGTAAAGACGATGTAAGTTGATATTAAGAAAATATGATAGCTGTGTGAAAATTTTCTAAAATATTTACAAATTAGCAAAAAATTAATAGTTTTTGATATAATCTAATTAGAAATTAATTAGGAGGTAATCAATAAAATGAAGATTATTGTCGCTGGAGGAGATGGATTTTGTGGATGGCCAACATCATTGTATCTTTCTAAAAGAGGATTTGATGTAGCTATAATTGACAATTTAGTGAGAAGAGAAATTGATGAAGAATTAAATTCTAATTCATTGACTCCCATTGCTTCGATTGAAGACAGGGTTGCTAAATGGAAAGAGCTTACTGGAAAGGACATCGAGGTCTACATCGGAGATTTAAATGACTATGAGTTCTTATCAGATGTATTTAAAAAATTTGAACCAGAAGCATTTGTTCATTTTGCGGAGCAACGTTCGGCACCTTATTCTATGATTTCAAGAGGGCATGCTATTTATACACAATCTAATAACGTTTTAGGAAATTTAAATGTGCTTTATGCAATTAAGGAATTCAATCCAGATTGTCACTTGATAAAATTAGGAACAATGGGAGAATACGGAACTCCAAATATAGATATTGAAGAAGGATATATAGAAATTGAACATAAGGGTAGAAAAGATACCTTTTTGTACCCAAAAAGACCAGGTTCTTTCTATCACTTAACTAAAGTTCACGATTCTAATAATATAGATTTTGCTGTTAGATCTTGGGGAATTAGAGCTACAGATTTAAACCAAGGTGTAGTCTATGGTATAAATACTGAAGAAACAAAAATGGATCCTATTTTAGCTAATAGATTTGATTATGATGGAATTTTTGGTACTGTTATGAACAGATTTATTGTTCAAGCAGCAAGAGACCTTCCTATGTCAGTTTATGGAAAAGGTGGACAAACTCGTGGATTTATTAATATCGAAGATACAGTAAGATGTATTGAACTTGCGGCTTTAAATCCAGCAGAACGTGGAGAATTTAAAATTTATAACCAAATAACCGAACAATTTAGTGTTTTAGATTTGGCTAATAGAGTTCAGGAAGTTGCTAAAAAATATTTTGATATGGATGCAGTTATAGAACATGTGGAAAATCCAAGGGTAGAAAAAGAAGAACATTATTTTAATGCTGTATGTACAGAACTTAAGGATCTTGGATTAGAACCTCATTTATTAACTGAAGAAGTTATTAGAGATATTCTTCAGCTTGCAATAGACCATAAAGACAGAGTTAAGGAAAATGTGGTGATGAATTCACCATCATGGAGATAATGTAAATTGAAAATAGCTTTGGTAACGGAAACATTTTTACCTTCTACAGATGGTGTAGTAACTAGATTGACCAATGCTGTAGATTATATGGTGGGAAATGGACATGAAGTTATTATTATTTGTCCTGATATAGAAGGAATTGAAGAAGAGTATAATGG
>JAAYEN010000292.1 GCA_012728775.1 Tissierellia bacterium | reverse complement strand
TGAAATTTTCATCCATTTCCTCAATAAAACTCGAAGGTAATTGATAATTTATTTTTCCATGTCTCATTCTAGATTTTGCATAAGATAAATATAGATTGTTTTTTGCTCTAGTTAAAGCTACATACATAAGTCGCCTTTCTTCTTCAATATCTTCATCTAATTCAGCATAACTTGATGGAAAAACTCCTTCCTCTAAAGCAACAATGAAAACATGTTTAAATTCCAATCCTTTAGCAGAATGAACTGTTATTAAAGAGACAGCTTCCTCGATGTTTTCTGTTTTGTCAACATCTGAAAGAAGTGAAACTCCTACTAGAAATTCGTGCAATGTCCCTTCTTCGTTATCTTCAAAGTTTTTTACTGAACTTAAAAATTCTTCTATATTTTCTATTTTAGATCTAGCTTCTAATGTATCAATTTTTTCCAATCCAGAAATATATTCTACTCTTTCTAATAAAAACTCTAAAAGCTCAGTTATAGAATTGCTTAGTGATTTAATTTTTAGGTTGTCAATAAGATTTTTAAAATTGCTTAGATTTTTTTGAGCTCTAGCATCAAATAATTTGTCATAATCTTCTACATATTCCAAAGCTTTATAAAGGGAAATATTCTTTTCTGTTGCAATTTCTGAAAGTTTATCTACTGTAACATCTCCTATACCACGTTTAGGAGAATTGACAACTCTTCTAAAGGATACATCATCATCTTCATTAACTATCAATCTTAAATAACCTAAGATATCTTTTATTTCTGCTCTATCGTAAAATTTAATACCACCTATTACTTTATAGTTTATATCTCTTTTAATAAGTTGTTCTTCGAATTCTCTACTAATATAATTAGAGCGATATAATATTGCTATTTCAGAAGGTTTTTCTCCTTCATTAATTATTTTTTCAATAACATTAGCTACTTGTATAGCCTCCTCAGTGCTATTTCCAGCTTCATATAAAGTAGGTTTGTCCCCTACTTCATTAGAGGTCCAAAGATCTTTTTTTATTCTTTCAGTATTGTTTTGAATAACTGAGTTTGCAATTTCTAATATGCTTTGAGTTGATCTATAATTTTGAGACAAAATAATTTGGTTTGTATTATTATAGTCTTTTTCAAAATTTAGAATATTATTTATATTAGCTCCTCTCCATTTATAAATAGATTGGTCTGCATCACCAACTACACAAATATTATTATGCATTCCTGATATTAATTTAATTAACTGATATTGGACGTTATTTGTATCTTGATACTCATCTACAAATACATATCTAAATCTTTGTTGATAGTAAGTTTTTATCATACTATCATTTGTAAATAATTCGATTACTTTTATTATCAAATCATCAAAATCAAATGCATTATTACTTTGCATTTTTCTTTCATACATTTTATACAATTCGACAAGCTTTTTATCTATTGGCGAGAAAGCAAATTTCTCAAACTCTAATGGCGTTATTCCTTCATTTTTCATACTACTAATTTTATTTTGAACATAATTAGGAGTATATATTTTTTCATCTAAATTCAGTTCTCTTATACATTCTTTTATTAAAGTTTTTTGGTCAGTTGTGTCAAAAATAGAGAAATTCTTTGTATAATTAGGAAAATTTAAATCCCTCCTAAGTATTCTAACGCACATGGAATGAAAGGTGCCAATCCACATTTTTTCTACATCGGATTCTAGTAATTTAGAAACTCTATCTTTCATCTCTTTTGCAGCTTTATTTGTGAAAGTGAATGCCAATATTTCTTGAGGATTGACTTTTTCATACTTTACTAAATATGCTATTTTTGTAGTAACTACTCTGGTTTTGCCACTACCAGCTCCAGCTAAAATAAGTTGTGGCCCTTCTGTTTCTGTAATACATTTATATTGTATATCATTTAATTCATTTAAAAAATTTTCCATAAAATCTCCTTTGTGATTCACTACTAATATTACCATATAATAGTGCAAATTAAAACGAGGCACTACTTTTTTATTAAAAGTAATACCTCTCAAAATAGTTGATTTTAAGCTAATTCAAGGGCAATTTCCATCATCTTGGTAAATGTGCTCTCTCTATCTTGAGCTGAT
The DNA here is from genome assembly GCA_012728775.1 of Tissierellia bacterium. The sequence continues at coordinate 6,604 of JAAYEN010000292.1, read as the reverse complement.
ATTTGTTCCTTTGATACTAAAGAGTCGGATACAGTCAAAATAGTTAAAGCATTTACTCCAGCTTTAGCAGCATTACAGTATAAAGCATAAGATTCCATTTCTACGCCCAACACTCCCATTTCTGCCCATTTCTTCCATACATCAGGGTTATTGTCATAGAAAACATCTGAAGATAAAATATTACCAACATGCACTGGGTATCTTTTTTCATCAGCTACCTTTTTTGCCTTTTCTAAAAGATTAAAAGATGCTATTGCAGAATAAGTTCCAGGCAAATCATATTGATAAGCGTAATTAGAATCTGTGCAAGAACCTTGACATAAAATTATATCATGAATTTTTACATCAGCATCATATGATCCGCAAGAACCAATTCTAATTAAATTTTTTACTCCGAAAAAATGAATTAATTCATAACTGTAAATTGCCATTGATGGAAGTCCCATACCAGTACCCATTACAGAAATTTCCTTACCTTTATATGTTCCTGTATAGCCAAACATATTTCTTACTGAATTAAATTGTTTTACATCATCTAAATAATTGTCCGCGATGTATTTTGCTCTTAAAGGATCACCTGGAAGAAGTATTGTTTCTGCTATTTCTCCTTTATTAGCACTATTATGGGCTGTAGTCATATTATCACATCTCCTAATTTTATTTTTCTATATAACTTTTGGCATACGAACAGATAGGAACTATTTGTAGTTCTTTATCTTTTGCATAACTAATTACAGCTTCAACTAAATCAGCCGCAATACCTTGACCTCTTAATTGAGGCATAACAAAAACGTGGTCAATATATAGTTTCTCATCTTCAATTCTATAAGTGGCTTTTGCTAAAGGTTCTTCTTCTGTTTCACCAATATAAAACATATTCAAACCAGATTCTATTTTCATGATTACCTCCAATATATCTTTATACTATAATAATACCAATTTATTGGTTAAAATAACAATGAAAATAATTATTTGCTTATATAATTTAATAATGAGCACTATCCAATTTCTTAACATTATCTATATCTTCTTTTACTTGAGAAGTTAATTCACTGAGATTATTAAACTTAATCATATCTCTTAATTTATGAATAAATCTAATTTTAACTAATTTACCATAGATTTGTTTATCAAAATTAATAATATGAGCTTCTAGTTTAGGTGTTTTTTCATTTAATGTTGCGTTTATGCCTAAGCTAGTCGCAGCTTTATATGATTTATCATCTACTATTAATTCAGTGTAATATACTCCTTCTGAGGGTAAAACATAATTGGTTACTAGTTGTAAGTTTGCAGTTGGAAATCCTAATTTAGATCCTAACTTTTTTCCTTTAACTACAATTCCGTTTAAAAAATATGGTCTCCCTAGCAATTCTTCAGCTAAATCCAATTGATTTGCCTCTATTAATTCTTTAATAAGAGTAGATGATATTATTTGTTTATTGAATTCAATAGAATCTTCTATCCAAAGTTTAAGTAATCCTTTTTCTCTATAGATTTTTAAATCATCGACACTTCCCTTTGCTAATCTTCCAAATTTATAATCAAAACCTACAAAAATACCTTTAACATAAAGAAAATCCATTAAAAATTTTTCTACAAATTCATTAAATTCTAAATCTTTTATAGACTCAAAACTAACTAAAAAAACTTGATCGATATTAAATTTTTCAATAATATTTAGCTTCTCTTCAAGATTAGTTAACAACTTCGGCTTTGGAACAGAAAAAGAATTCAATGTATGTTCTTTAAAAATTAAAATTGAAGAATTGCATCCACACTCTTTGCTTTTTCTAACCAAACTTTCTAAAATTGAAGCATGGGCTACATGAATTCCATCAAAATTCCCAAGTGCTATGAAGTTATTTTTAGGTATAATTTCATGTTTATTATCTAAATCAATTATTCTCATTTATATAGAGATGCTTCTTTAATTTAAGCATTTTTCCTTTCGTTGTTTCAAATAAATTACCAATTCCCAAGAGATTATTATTTACATCCATTACTAAAATTTCATTATTTATAGATTTAGCCTCCACAAGCACAGTCATTCCATTTAATAATTTTGCTTTTTCTAATTCTGAAACCTTAAATCTTCCAAGATGGGATAAAGCATTTTCCATTGGTATTATGGATTTTTCTAATTCTTCTTTACTAATATTGTCGATACTTATAGCTTCAGAAATATCAAACCCACAACTTTGAGTACGTATCAATGAATCCATATATGCTAAGTTATTTACACTCTTAGCTAAATCGTCAATTAAGGTTCTGATATAAGTTCCAGCACTTACAGTAGCCATAATAATTGCTTTTTGTTCATCTATTTCAAAATCTAAAATCTTTAAATCATATATATTGATATTTCTAGGTTTTCTTTCGACATTAATACCAGCTCTAGCAAGATCATATAATCTTACTCCATTTTGTTTTAAAGCTGAATACATTGGTGGTATTTGAGAGATTTCGCCAATAAAATTGCTAATTTTACTCTCTAAATCCTCTTGGGAAACTTTATTATTTGTAGTTGAAATAATACTACCTTCAATATCAAGGGTATCCGTTTCAGCTCCAAATTGCATCCCTGCTATATATGTCTTTTTTTGTTTTTGCAAATATTCAATTATTCGGGTTGCTTTACCAAGACAAATTACCAAAACACCTGTTGCTAAAAAATCTAAAGTTCCAGAGTGGCCAACCCTCTTTTGATTTAAAGTTCTTTTTACTATTCTTACACAGTCAGTTGAACCTATTCCTTTGCTTTTATTTATAACAATTATTCCATTATAATTCATATTTTTTCTAGAATTTCCTCTATTGCTTCTTTCAGATCAGTATTTCTTATTGTAAAGCCCGCAGCTCTTATGTGTCCGCCTCCTCCAAATTTTAAGGATAGATCAGATACATCAAAGTAATTTTTACTTCTAGTGCTGGCTTTAAATCCGACTTGATTTTGTCTTAACAAAATAGCAATTTCAATACCATCAATATCTCTAATATATTCAACTATGCCTTCTACATCAGCATCAGCTGCCCCAAGTTCCTCAAAATCATCCAATAAAATATAAGTAATTCCAAGTTTTTTTTTGGGTATAATTTTCAATCTTTCTATTGCTAATCCTAGCATTTGAACTTTAGACATCCTATTCATAGAATAAAGATTATTATTGATCTTTTTATTATCAACACCTATATCCATTAATTCTGAGGCTATCATAAAAGTCTCACTAGATACTGTATCATATCTAAAGCTACCAGAATCACCAGAAATGGCTGTTAAGAGTGACTCACCTACATTTACGTCTATTGGCAATTCTATTTCTTTTAAGAATTTAAAAAGTACTTCTCCAGTAGAAGAAGCAGTTACTTCAATAATTGAGTAATCTGCTTCTATATTGTTTGATATGTGATGATCTATATTAATTACAATATCTGATTTTTCGATTAAACTTGAGGCATGACCCAAGCGATCAACACTTGAACAGTCTAAAATAAAAAGTATGTCTAAGTCTACATCATAATCATCTGTAAGATTTTCTACGCCATGTAAAAACTGTAAATTATATGGAATTGTATCTATACAAATACTTATTACTTTTTTTCCTAATAATCTCAAAGAAGTTGAAAGAGCTGTTAGAGATCCTAAATTATCTGCATCAGGATTAATATGGGATATAACACCAATTGTATTTGCTTTTGTAATTAATTCTTTTATCATTATTTTTCTTCTTTCTGAACCTTGTTTAAAATATCAAAAAGTTCAAAAGATTTAGCAATTGAATCATCTGGTACAAATATTAAATCAGGCATAATTCTCAACTTCAAATCCTTTGAAAGCTCTCTTTTAATGAATCCTTTTGCAGAATTTAACCCTTCTACAGTTCCTTCCATCAACTTTTGATCAAAAGTTGACACAAATATTTTAGCTATAGAATAATCTCTAGATACTTCTACATGAGTTATACTTGCCATGTGATCAATACGAGGATCCTTTAGATCTTTTAATATTAAACTAGAAACAGTTTTTTTTATTTCCTCTGCAATTCTTCTAGTTCTTTTATCGCTCATCGACTACTTCCTCCATAATAGAAGCTTCGAGAATATCTCCAACTTGTATATCATTAAAGTCGTCGATACCAATACCACATTCATATCCACTTGAAACTTCCTTTACATCATCTTTGAATCTTCTCAAAGACTGAACATCACCTTGGTGAATAATAATACCATCACGTAATATTTGTACTTTACTATCTCTAGTAATTTTACCTGAAATCATATAGCTACCTGCAATTATAGTACCATTTGGCAATTTAAATGTATCTCTAACTTCTGCTCTACCTATAAAATTTTCTATGAATTTAGGTGCATGCATACCTTTTATTGCAGATTCAATATCTTCTAAAGCCTTATATATTACAGTATATGTTCTAATATCAATTTTTTCTTCTTTTGCTATATCTAAAGAATTGTTATTAGGTCTTACATTAAAACCAATGATTATTGCATTCGAAGCAGACGCTAGTGAAATATCAGATTCAACAATTCCTCCTACTCCAGTATGAACAATATTTATCTTAACTTCATCAGTTGGTATCTTTAATATAGATTGAACTAATGCTTCAACAGAACCCTTTACATCACCTTTAACAATTAAGTTTAATTCCTTTAGTTCGCCTTCTCGTATTCTTGAGAATAAATCGTCAAGGGAAACTTTTGTAGTTTGTAATTGTTCTGATCTTATTTTTTGATTAACAGTATCTGCATACGATCTTGCTTCTTTTTCATCAGCGAAAGCATATAATAAATCTCCAGCATTAGGAACTTCTGACAAACCGTGAATTTCTACTGGAATTGATGGACCAGCTTTTTTTACAGATTTACCCTTATCATTAAGCATATTTCTAATTCTACCACTAGAGATTCCTGATGCAACATTATCCCCTACTTTTAGTGTTCCTTTTTGAACCAAAACAGTTGCAACTGGACCTTTTCCGATATCCAATTTAGCTTCAATTACAGAAGCAACAGCAAGTCTATTAGGATTAGCTTTTAGTTCTTGGACTTCAGCAACAAGTAAAACCATATCTAACAATTCATTAATTCCTTCACCTGTATGAGCTGAAACTGGGACTACAATAGTATCTCCACCCCAATCTTCAGGAATTAAATTTTGTTCAACAAGTTCTTGTTTAACTCTTTCAGGATTTGCTTCTGGTTTATCCATTTTATTTATCGCAACAATTATCGGAACTTCTGCATTCCTAGCATGTGCAATGGCTTCTATTGTCTGAGGCATAACACCATCATCAGCAGCTACCACTAATATAGCTATATCTGTTACCTGAGTACCCCTCATTCTCATCATTGTGAAAGCTTCATGTCCTGGAGTATCTAAGAAAGTAATTTTTTCATCTTCTACTCTAACTGTGTACGCTCCTATATGTTGAGTTATTCCACCTGCTTCGCCTGCAGTAACTTTTGTGGATTTAATTTTATCAAGTAGAGACGTTTTTCCATGATCTACATGACCCATTACAGTAACAACAGGTGCTCTTTTCTCTAAATTTTCTTCTTTATCTTCAAAATCTAGTCCAAATTGTTCTGATATAGGAACTTCTACTTCAGGTTCTGGAGTTTCAATTTCAACTCCCAATTCCATTGCTAACAATTCTACTACATCTTCATCTAAGTTTTGGTTAATTGTTGCCATAACGCCAAGGCCCATTAATTTTGTAATAATTTCTGCTGTAGTCCTATCTATTGACTCGCCAAATTCTTTTACAGTTATTGGATATTTAATGGAATATACATTTGTTCCATCTTGAGGTTTGTCATCTTTTCTTTGGGCAGCTTTTTGTTTAGAAGCAGCTAAACCTGTTTTCTTCGTCAAGTCTCTTCTGAAAGTACTTGGTTTAGTTTCTCTTTCATTAAATAATTTATCTTCGCGTTTATTATTTTTTTGAGCTGTCTTCCTCTTGTTATAAGGTTTATTTCCTCTATCAACACTAGATACTGTGCCTTCTTTTTGAGGTGCATCTTTTTTATGTTGTTGAGATGGAACTTTTCTTCCATCTTTAGGCGCTGAATCCTTTTTAACAAACTTCTCTTTTTGCCCACTAGAATCACGTCTATCAGTTCTTGTTGTTTTTTCACTTCGTTGACTTTTGTCTTTAAAGTCATTTTTTTCAATTGGTTTCTTAGTTACTTCCCTTGCTTTTTCTTCTCTAGGCTTGGTAGCTTCTCTTTTTTCCTTATTTCGAGCGGCCTGTTCCTTTTGTCTTTTGGCCTCTTCAGATCTTCTTTTCTCTTCTATTTCTTTCTGTTCCTTTTCTTTAGCTTGTTGTGCTAATCTTTTTTCTATTTCATCTACATTGACACGAGGTTTACTTACAGCTTTTGACGGTTTACTTTTACTCGTTTTTTTATTAAAGTAGTTTCTTATAGTATTAACTTCATCTTCATCTAAAATAGTCATCGAGTTAGCAACGTTTAACTCTAATTCTTTTGCAACTTTAACTACTTCTCTATTATCAATTTTTAATGATTTTGCTAATTCATGTACTCTCAAATGCTACACCTCCATAGTGTATTTACTCTTTTG
>JAAYEN010000065.1 GCA_012728775.1 Tissierellia bacterium | reverse complement strand
CTTTCTCTGCCGCTTAAACTTGAAAGATAATCAATATTCTCTTTTTGAAAGTCATATCCTATTTTTTTTATTATTAACTTATTCATATTCATTTAATATTAGTGATGCAGCTCCGATAATTCCTGCTGAATTCAAATAACGAGCTTTAACTATAGGCATATCATCAAAGGAATTGATTTTTTCCTTGTATTTTTCTAATACATCATCCCACCATAAATCTGATGAGTTAATTACTCCCCCACCTATGATTAGAACACTTGGATCGTAAAAATTTTTACAAGTTACAAGAAAAGATGCCAAATCATCTATAAATTTATCAACAGTTTTTTTGGAAAATTCATCATATTCTATTGATGCCATTATTTCCTCGCCAGTTTTCCTTTTATCGCTGAAATGGAAATAATTTTCCTCCAAGCCTGTTCCTCCTACATATCTTTCAGTACATCCATGCTGTCCGCATGCACATAATCTTCCATTGGGATATAAAATTGTATGACCAAGCTCAGAGGCTCTGTATCTTGCTCCACGAACTAAATCGCCTTTCCAATATAAGAATCCTCCTAAACCTGTTCCTAAAGTAATTGCTAACGCTGATTCGTGACCCTTCCCTGCTCCAATCCACATCTCACATAGACCAGCACAGTTTGCGTCATTATCTACTTTAATTGTCATTCCAGGGAAAAAATCAGATAGATATTTTTTAATTTCAGTTCCTTCCCAGTCCGTTACGTTACCACCTATAGTTAAAACTTTACCCTCTTTAAAATCAATCGTTCCTGGAGATCCAACCCCTACGCCAACAATATGATAGTCCGAACTTAACTCTTTAATAATATTTTTTATATTTTCTAAAACTTCTGTATTTACAGTAGACGTGGGAACAGATTTTTTTATTATTATTTCCCCTAATTCATTTACGACTCCACCTTTTATGCCTGTACCACCTAAATCAATACCTATTGCGTATTTCATCTCAAATACCCACCTTATTTACCTATGAATTCTCTTAAAATTGATTCACTATTAACTAAACTGTCATCCTCAATGGATATAAAGTGTTCTAAAATTCTTAACATATTTCTTGCCTCATTATAATAAATAGAATCTTCTCTAATGCTTTCTAGCATAGGTTTTATATGTTTTTTAAATATTCCAGTTTCATATGGTAACGCTGTATTTAATAACATATCAGCTTTTTCTTGGTATGGAAAAACATATAATTCTTCGGATTTTCTTATTTTATCCCAAAAACCAAATGTTTCTTCAATGGAATATCCTCTAAATTTCTCATCTCTTACTGATCTTCTTATAAACCTACTAAATGTTGTAGAAACCCTATTATGAGCATCTAAATTTACTTGGTTTAGTGCTGATAAATAAATTTTGAATTTATTTTTTTCAGGAATTATATGTGAAATTACTGGATTTAATGCGTGAATGCCCTCTATCATCACTATGGATTCTGAAGTTGGCTTTATATATTCGTCATTATAAGATCCAACCCCTGTATAAAAATCGAATCTTCTCCTTCTTATAGTTTCTTGATTTAAAAGTCTATACATATCTTCATTAAACAGTTCTAAATTCACTGCATAAGGAGATTCAAAATCATATTCGCCATTTTCATCAAGAGGTGTATCTATTCTATTTAAAAAATAATCATCCATAGAAATCATAATTGGAGAATAACCTAACACTTCTAAATGAACTTTCAGCCTACTGGTAAAAGTAGTTTTACCCGAAGATGTAGGTCCAGATATTAAAATTATTTTTATATCCTTGTCTTCATTTATTTTTTCAGCAATATTTATAAGACTTTTATCAAATACCGCTTCTGAAATCTTAATCATCTTCTCTGTTTTATTTTCAATAATTTTTTTATTAATAGAACTTAGTTT
>JAAYEN010000170.1 GCA_012728775.1 Tissierellia bacterium | reverse complement strand
TATAATGTAATAGAAAAATAAAATCAAAGGAAATTACTATGCATTTTGTAAAGGTTAAAGGAATTTTATCGCCAAGAAATGGCATGAACTTGTTCCGAGGTTGTAGTCACGGATGTATTTATTGCGATTCTAGAAGCGAATGCTACCAGATGAATCACGACTTTGAAGATATCGCTGTTAAAGAAAATGCATTGGAATTGCTGGAAAAATCATTAAGAAGTAAAAGAAATAAATGTATAATTGGCACAGGCTCGATGTCTGATCCGTATATTCCTGAAGAAAAAAGTTTAGAATATACTAGAAAAGCTCTGGAGCTAGTTTATCAATATGGATTTGGAATGACTTTGATTACGAAATCAGATTTAGTGCTTAGGGATTTGGATATAATTAAAAAAATCAATAAGAAAACAAAATGCGTCATACAAATGACTCTAACTACTTATGATGAAGAGTTATGCAAAAAAATCGAGCCAAATGTCAGCACTACCAAGGAGAGATTTGAAGCTTTAAAAGTATTTAGAGATGAGGGAATTCCTACTGTCGTGTGGCTATCTCCTATACTTCCTTTTATAAATGATACAGAAGAAAACTTAAGAGGAATTTTAAATTATTGTATAGATGCTAAGGTTTATGGGATTATTTGTTTTGAAATAGGTACAACTCTGCGAAGTGGAAATAGGGAATATTTTTATAAGCAATTGGACAAATATTTTCCGGGAATAAAAGATAAATATATCCATACTTACGGAAACAGTTATAGAATTGTAAGCCCTAATAATAAAAAGTTAATGAAGCTATTTCATAAAGTTTGCGAGGATAATGGTATTGTGCATAACAATGAAGAAATATTTAGATATTTGTTTGAATTTGAAGATAAACAATCTGGTAGTCAGTTGAGTTTATTTGATTCATAAAATTGTTACAGATATGGAATTGAAAAGGATTAATATTTAAATCAAATTTGGAGGTATATATGAAAGGGTATTTAGCAAATGGATTGTTTGGATTAGGGGATAGATTAGTAAATTCTTTAATCGCAGAAGAAATTAGAAGAGAAATAGACGGAATAGATTTATACGTTCCTCAAGAAAATGATGCTATAAACGACAAGAGTGTCCATGCTGATTCAATAACCATTGCTCTAGCTGATATGGAGAGATTGGAAGCAAGTGATTTTTTAATTGCTGTAATCGATGGAGTAGAAGTGGATAGTGGTGTGGCTGCAGAAATAGGCGCTTTTTATATGACTGGAAAACCAATATTTGCTTTCTATTCTGATGTTAGACAGTTAGGCAGGGATAATGAAAAGAAAATCCAAGCACTTATAGATGACGGAACAGAAAACCAATTTATGTATAGAAATTTATTTTTAATAGGAATAATTAAAGAGTCCAAGGGAGGAATTTATTCAACCGTGGAAGATTTGGTAAATGCAATTAAAGATTTTGATATCGGACAGCTTTAAAATCAAAACTGGAAATTATTACGAGGAGATAAATATGAATATTAAATGGATTACGATAATGGTAAAGAATTTGGAAGAGTCAAAAAAATTTTATGAAGAATATTTGGGTTTAGAACAAATTCGATCATTTTCTCCAAGGGAGAATATGAAAATTGTATTTTATGCTGATAAAAATGGAATGCAAATAGAATTAATTGAAGATTTGACGAACAAAAATACTTCTTGGAATTCAAATGCCGTATCAATTGGCATACAATATGATAACTATGATGAGTTATTAGAATTAGCAAGAGATATGAACATTTTAGAATCAGGTCCTATAGATTTAGGAGAAATAGAATGTTTTTATGTGAGTGATCCAAATAATGTTATGATCCAAGTAATAAAGGAAAAATAAATTATGATGACCAGTAAAGTTGCAGTAGTAACTGGAGGCGCTAGAGGGATAGGGAGAGCAATTGTCAAAGCTTTTCGGCAAATTGGTGTTGAAGTTTGTATTATTGATTTGCTTGAAAATGATTATTACGTTGGAGATATATCGAAGGAAGAAGTTTTAATAGAATTTGCAAATAAAGTAATCGCAGACTATGGAAAAATTGACTATTTAATAAATAATGCGTGTTTATCAAATGGAGGTTTGAAGGACTGCTCATTTAATGATTTCAATTATGTTTTAAAAGTGGGAGTAACTGCGCCCTATATGCTTACGAAGTTATTTATGAACCATTTTAATGAGGGTGGAAGTATTGTAAATATTTCATCAACTAGACATTTGATGAGTCAAGAAAATACGGAGAGCTACACTGCAGCTAAAGGAGGAATCACTTCATTAACCCACGCTATGGCAGTAACTCTGGCTGGAAAAATAAGAGTAAATTCCATCTCTCCCGGATGGATTGATACAACGGATAGTACATTTAGTGATTCAGATAATTTACAACATCTAGTAGGTAGAGTAGGAAAACCAGAAGACATAGTAAATGCTGTTATGTTTTTATGTAGCGACAAAAGTAGCTTTATTACAGGACAAGATATAGTAGTTGACGGCGGTATGACAAAGTTAATGATATATAACGACGACAAGGGATGGAAATTTAAAGGGTAATTATGAAAATAAAAAGAATTGAGTTTAATTTCTCAATATGTAAGGTTGCAGATTTCTCACATGTTAGTTTCGACGATGAATTTATTTTCATTGGTAAAACAGATGAAGAAAACTCTTTAGTATGTAAAACAGAAGTTGTTCCTTCTAACGTATTAACACAAGATGATGGCTGGAAAGCTTTTAGAATTGAAGAAGTATTAGATTTTTCCTTGGTAGGAATATTATCTAAGATTTCTACTTTATTGGCAGAAAATCATATAGGAATTTTTGCGATTTCTACATTTAATACAGATTATATTTTAATCAAGGATGAAAATTATGAAAAGGCATTGGGAATTTTATCCCATCACGGATACTTAATCACCAAATAATTGATAAGATAAATAGAGTTTATAAATATTTTTCATAAAGATTTTACTTGCAATTTTTGCGATTTTATGCAATTCTTAATAGTAGAAGAATTTGGCAGTCGAGTTCAACTCGTCTGTCTTTTTTAATAAAAATAGGATGTGTAATATTGAGATTTAATGAATTTGGATTATCGGAAGAAATTTTAAAAGGAATAAAAGAGATGGGATTTGAAGAAGCTAGTCCTATCCAAAGAGAATGTATTTTACCTTTGCTTGAAGGAAAAGATGTAATCGGTCAAGCACAAACAGGAACAGGTAAGACTGCTGCATTTGGTATTCCTATGCTAGAGATGGTAACTTCCGAAAAGAAAGTACAAGGACTGGTTCTTTGTCCTACTAGAGAACTATCAATACAAGTTGCAGATGAAATATCTAAGCTTGGAAAGTATAAAAATGTAAAAGTGCTCCCGGTTTATGGTGGGGCAAGTTTTGAAAGACAAGTAAGAGCAATAAAAGGCGGAGTTCAAATAATTGTAGGAACTCCTGGACGTATAATGGATCACATGAGAAGAAGGATTCTAAAATTCTCAGATTTGAAAATAGCAGTTTTAGATGAAGCTGATGAAATGTTCGATATGGGTTTTCGTGATGATATGAAAACTATCCTCGACGCAACCAATGAAGATAGACAAACTTGTTTCTTCTCAGCGACAATGGGACGAGAAATCACAGAATTTTCTAGAAAATTCCAATCAAATCCCATCGAGATAAAAATTGCACATAAGGAATTGACAGTAGAAAATATTGCTCAGTATTATATTGAGCTCAATGAGTCAATGAAAACTGAAATTTTAAGCCGTATCATAGACATATATGATCCAAAACTTACAATTGTATTTTGTAATACCAAAAGACGTGTGGATAATCTAGTTACGAGTTTATCTTCCAGAGGATATAATGCCGATGGACTCCACGGAGATTTAAGACAAAATCAAAGAGATAATGTCATGAATAAATTCCGCGAATCCAATATAGATATTTTAGTAGCAACGGATGTTGCGGCTAGAGGAATCGATGTTGGCGATGTGGATGTGGTAGTTAACTTCGATATCCCACAAGATGAAGAATATTATGTTCATAGAATTGGAAGAACAGCAAGAGCTGGGAGAACTGGAAAAGCATTTTCTTTTGTAACTGGAAAAGATTTAAACAAACTTCGCACCATTATTAGATATACAAAAGCAGAGATGCAGTATATGGAAATTCCTACACTATATGATATGGATGCTAAGAACATGGATCAACTTCAAAGCTATATCGAAAGAGAGCTTGCTAAAAATGAAGATTTATCAAAATATCGTAAGATAATAGATCAACTCTTGGTAAAAAATTATACTCCAACGCAAATTAGTGAAGTTCTAATAAAATCTATTTTAGAAAAACAGAACAAAAAAAGCCATGAAAAGCTTGAACAAGTTGACTTTGGAAGAAAAACTAAGCAAAAGAAAAGTTATGTCAGAGAAAACTTCGATAAGAATAAGAAAAAAGGGAAATCTACGAGAATATTTATTAACAAAGGTTTAAGAGATGGTTTAAACGAAAAATTAATTGTCTCTTTACTGATGGATAATGCCAATATACCTAAAAATAAAATAGGCAGTGTAATATTAAATAAAAATTTCTCATTTGTACAATTGCCATCTGAGTTTATCAACTCTGCTGTTTCAAAATTAAATGGTAAAAGGGTTCACGGAAAAGTTTTATCGGTAGAAGTGTCAGATAGATAAACAATGTCGAGAAAGTTAGGGTAAGTCTCTGACTTTCTTTTTATTTGAAACTTCTTTGAACTTAGAATTTTGGGAATGTAACATAGGAGACAGAATTACTAGGAATAATTTAGTATAATCTATACATACAAATTATTAGGAGGAGAATATTATGACTAAATTTAAAGAAGCTGTAGAAAAAAACTTTGGAACTCTAGACCAATATGTACCCATAGTTGCGAAGGTTCACGGAGGAACTCATCCTGAATTTCATGATGTAAAAAGATTATATGATGAGATTAATGAAAAGGTAAAAGTGTCAGAAAATCCAGATTTAGACAATGAATTTGCAGAAATAAGAAAAATAACTGAAAATTATACTATTCCTCTAGACGTGTGTGAAAGCTACGAGGCAGTTTACAAAATGCTGGAAGAAGTAGATATTGCATATAAGGGTTAATAAATCGATAGGGGGTTGATATGCAAAGAAAAATACTAAAAAATAAAAATTTAATCACTTTGATAAGCGGTATATTAATTTCCCTTGCTTTTATTATTCACTTTACTCTGCATAATGTGGAGATATCAGAAATCCTTTTAATAATAGCATCTGTCATAGGTTTAACACCCATTGCCATACAAGCTTATCAAGCTATAACGGTGAAGGTTGTTAGTATAGACGTATTAGTTACTATAGCTGTACTAGGTGCTTTTCTAATTAGGAATTTTGAAGAGTCTGCAGTAGTAACATTTCTATTTTTGTTTGGGGCATATTTAGAACAACGGACTCTTAATAAAACACGTTCAGCGATTAAAGAATTGACGGAAATGGCACCCGAAAGTGCATTAAAGCAAATGGATGATGGAGAGTTTGAAGAAGTAGATGTAGACGATGTGGATATTGGAGATATTTTACTTGTAAAAACTGGAGCAAAAGTGCCTGTCGACGGCACGGTGTTAATAGGAGAAGGTAGCATAAATGAAGCTAGCATAACAGGCGAATCTATTCCTGTATCAAAGGAAAAGGGTTCAGGAGTATATGCTGGAACTATCTTAGATAACGGCACAATTCAGATTGTAGCTAATAGAGTAGGAGAGGATACTACCTTTGGTAGGATAATAGAACTTGTGGAAGAGGCGCAAGATTCTAAATCTGAAGCAGAAAGATTTATTGATCGTTTTGCAAAATATTATACTCCGGCTGTTTTAGTAATTGCATTTATCGTCTGGTTAGTAACTAAAGATGTAGAATTGGCCATTACTATTTTAGTATTAGGATGTCCAGGAGCATTAGTAATCGGCGTACCAGTCTCCAATGTTGCAGGGATTGGAAATGGAGCTAAGCATGGGGTGCTTTTAAAGGGAAGCGAAGTTATAAGAGATTTCAGCAGACTTGATACGATGATTTTCGACAAGACAGGCACTCTTACTATTGGCAATCCTTCTGTTTCAGAAAAAATTTACTACGACGATGATATGAATAAAATTTTAGGATATTTAGCTAGCGTAGAAAGGGAATCTGATCATCCTTTGGCAAAAGCAGTTTTAGACGAGATTGGAGATACTACTTTTTCACCAGTTGAGGATACAGAAGTTGTAAAAGGTGAGGGTATTATAGCTTCAGTAGATGGAAGGCGAATAGCAGTAGGAAATGTAGCTTTGATGGAACGTGAAAGTGTTTCATTGGATGAAAAAGCTTTAAAAGATATAGCAAATTTTGAAAAGCATGGAAATTCTTTAGTCCTTACTTCTGTTGATGGAAAATTAAAAATTCTCATGGGAGTTAAGGATCAAATTAGACCTGGAGTTAAAGAAGACCTACAAAGACTTAAGAAGCTTGGTGTGAAAAATTTAGTAATGTTATCTGGAGATAACCAAGGAACAGTGGATGTTGTTAGCGAAGAATTAGGACTTACTAGATCTTTTGGAAATATGTTGCCAGAAGATAAATCGGCTTACGTAAAAAAATTAATTGAGGCAGGAGAAATTGTTGCCTTTGTAGGTGATGGGGTAAATGACAGTCCATCTTTGGCTTTAGCGCACATTGGCATAGCAATGGGAAGCGGTACAGACGTAGCTATTGAAACCTCGGATGTAGTATTGATGAATTCTGATTTTAGTAGACTTCCACATGCACTAGGGTTAGTAAAAGCTACTGCACGAAATATGATGCAAAATATTGTAATAGCAATTGGCGTTGTACTGATACTTCTTGCTAGCGTTTTATTCAGCGACTGGATGAACATGTCTATTGGAATGCTAGTTCACGAAGGAAGTATTTTAGTAGTAATACTAAACGGTATGAGACTATTGCAATATAAATTAAGATAATTGGGTATTAACATTATATAAAAATATGCAAGGAGTGAAGATATGAAATCTGCAACGATACAATTAGAGACACTAACATGTCCATCATGCATGCAAAAAATAGAGGGCGCATTGAAGGGCGTAGACGGAGTAGAACAAGATACAATTTCTGTTTCTTTTAATACCAGTAGGGCAAAATTTGATTTTGATGACGAAAAAGTTTCGATTGAAGAACTTGAAAATGCAATTACAAAAGTCGGATATGACGTTTTAAAAAGTAAAGTGAAATAATAAAAACCGTTCAGAAAAAAATTCTGAACGGTTGATTTTATTTTATACCATTTAATGTTTCATCTTGATATGCAAAAAGTACTGGCGATCCACCGGTGTGGATGAACAAAATATTTTTTGCATCTTTAAAATGGCCATCTTTTACTAAATTAATTAAACCATCAAGGGCTTTACCTGAATAGACAGGGTCTACTAATATTCCTTCAGTTCTTGCTAGGAGTTGAACCGCATCAATCATACCTTGGGTAGGATATGCATATCCTTTTCCAACAAATTCATCATAGACAAGAATATCTTCTTTTTTAACTGGATTATCCAATTCCAACTTTTCACTTACCTGAGATGCTAATTTAAAAACATTTTCAATTTGTACTTCTTTTTCTCTTCTAACACTAATGCCAATCAACGGGATGTGAGCATTATTGCCCTTCAGGCCAGCTATCAATCCCGCTTGGGTTCCTGTAGAACCAGTGGCAGTAACAATATAATCAAAATTCGTATTAGTTTCAAACATCTGCTCTAGTATTTCCTCTGCGCAAGCTACATACCCAAGAGCTCCCAGCGGATTTGAACCACCTCCTGGAATAACATATGGATTTCTTCCTTGAGATTTTAATTCTTCAGCTAAGCTTTCTAATTCCTCGTCCATATTACTTCCGCCAGGAACGACTTTTACATCTTCTACGCCTAATAGATTGAATAAATAATTATTCCCACTTGCATCTGGTTTATAACTATTAGGAATTCGCTCTTCCAAAATTAATTGGCATTTTAGTCCCTCTTTAACTGCGGCCGAAAGTGTAAGTCTACAGTGATTTGACTGTACTGCGCCACAAGTTATTATCGTATCAGCACCTTTTTCAATTGCATCGGCCATTAAAAATTCTAATTTCCTAGTTTTGTTACCTCCCATTGTTAGACCTAATAAATCATCTCTTTTGATATAAATATTAGGTGCACCTAATGCTTTGGTAAAATTAGGTAAGAATTCTATTGGAGTTTTATATGGCGTATATCTTCTTCTTGGAAATTTTGCTAAATTCATAGTACCTCCGTTGTTTTTAGATTATTA
>JAAYEN010000197.1 GCA_012728775.1 Tissierellia bacterium | reverse complement strand
TGACGTTTTCTTTGTGCTTTAATATATATTATTCTCTCCCGTATCTTAATACTTTACCAGTTCTATTTCCAGTGTATTCTCCGTTTTCTACAGTAACTCCACCGTTTACTATTACATATTCTATTCCTTCTGGGAATTGTACTGGGTCTTCGTAAGTTCCTTTGTCAATTACAGTTTCAGGATTGAATATTGTAATGTCAGCGTAGTAGCCTTCTTTTATAGCCCCTCTATCCTTTATGCTAAATGTAGTTGCTGGTCTTAAACTCATTTTGTTTACAGCTTCTTCTAGAGTAAAGTTTCCTTCTTCTCTTACATATTTTCCAAGTACTCTTGGGAATGAGCCGTAAAGTCTTGGATGAGGTTTACCTGGGCTTAAAAGTCCGTCTGTACAAACATTCATCTCAGGTCTTCCCATTAGTTTAACAACATTTTCTTCTGTTGCGTTGAAGTTAACCATACCTACTGCATTTTCTTCTTCTAGTATAATATCGAATGTTGCAGTGTATTGGTCAGTTCCTCTTAGTTCAGCAAGTTCTGTAAGAGAAAGTCCAACAGCGTCTTGGTTTTTGTCTGTAACTACAGAAGTTACATATATTCCATCAAATCCAGCAAAATCTATAAAGCTGTCCCAGCCTTCGATTCCATTTTCAATATCGTGTTTCATTCTTTCACGATCCGCAGGATTTTTAAGTCTTTCGATTAATTTATCTGTTCCACCGTCATGAGCCCATCCTGGAAGTACAACTCCTAGCATTGTTGAACCTGCAATGTATGGATATTGGTCAAAAGTAACTTGAATTCCTTCAGCTTGTGCTTCTTCTATCAGCTTAATCATATCTCCAACTTTATCCCAATTTTTCTTTCCACAAACTTTAAAGTGAGAGAAGTGAATTTTTACTCCTGACTCTCTACCGATGTGAATAATTTCTTCCATAGAGCTAAGAATGTCGTCAGCTTCTGATCTTTGGTGAGTTACAAAAACTCCGCCGAATTCAGCTACTACTTTACACATTTCGATTATTTCTTCTGTTTCGCAGTATGCACATGGCATATAGATTAAGCCTGTAGATAGTCCCCAAGCTCCTGCTTCCATTTCACGTCTTGTGATATCTCTCATTTTTTGAAGTTCTTCTTCATTAGGAAGTCTATTGTCAAGACCCATAGCTTCCATTCTAATATTTCCATGGGGAACTAAATAACACATGTTAGGTGCTGGTTTTACTTCTTCAATCATCTTAAGATAATTGTCTGTATTTTCGTATTCCCAATTTATTTCATCAGATACTCCTTCAAGTCCAGCTAAATTCTTTCTCCAAGGGCTGATAAATTCCTTTGGAAGTGGAGACATGGAGATACCGTCTTGTCCTAATAATTCAGTAGTAACACCTTGCATAATTTTAGGAAGTACTTCTGGCTTTATCAATACGTCTAAATCACTGTGGGAGTGAGTATCAATAAATCCTGGTGCAACTATTAATCCTTCTGCGTCGATAACTTTTTCTACGCCTTCTTCAGTTAAGTTTTCACCGATTTGTTTTATTCTATTATCTTCTAATAAAATATCACCGTTATATCTTTCTG
>JAAYEN010000130.1 GCA_012728775.1 Tissierellia bacterium | reverse complement strand
GTTAATGTTAAAGTTTCAATTGGGCTTTCATAATAAAAATAGCTTTTCATTCTTCCTCCTAAATTATTCCCATATTAGATAAAATTAATATTGCTAAGAATATAACTATAGAGTTAATAATTGTAGTGTAAACTATAATCAATGCAGAAAGATCACCTTTCGATGTATATATTATACTCATAGCGTGACTGGATACTGCTACAGGTGCTGCAAATAAAATTATCATTACAAACATTTCGGGTCCAGTAAGTCCTAGAAATGCAAATAATGAAAGCATAATTACTGGAACTAATACAGCTTTAGAAATTACCGCTGTATTCAAAGCCTTTTGGTCTTCACTGTCTTTTGCAAATTTTATAGAACCTCCAACGCACATTAAACCGAGAGGTGTTGCCACAGATGCTAAGTCCCCTGCCGCTTTCATAACCGGTTCATATATTCGCATATTTAATGCATTAAATATTAAACCAAAAATCGCAGCAATCAATATAGGATTTTTAAAAACTGACATTAACATTTTTCTGTAATTGATTTTAGTGTCTTTGGATGTTAAAGCTTCATAAATTAATATTGCAAAGGCATTTGATGATGCGGCAATTAGACCAATATATATAGTAACTAGAGCAACGCCATCTATGTTAAAATAATTTTGTGCAATAGATAATCCAAATAATACAATATTAGACCTTGTCAAAGTTTGCAATAACACTGCTATAGTTTCATTATCAAATCCCATTTTCTTATATATAATATAGCCTATAATAATTAAGAATAGTTGTCCTAGAAATGCATAAACGACCACTATAGGATTTACCAAATCAAACCCAGAAGCATTATAAATATTAAAAAACATATTAATGGGCAAGAAAACCAGAAATACTACTCTACTTCCATCTTTGACAAACTCTTCATCAAATATATTGAGTTTTCTCGCAATATATCCAAAAACCACCAGCAATACCACTGGCAAAACCACTTCGAAAATCCTAATAAAATCTCCCATAGTTTTTCTCCCTTTTTAATATTATATCAAATCAAAGCTTTTTATTATAGCCTACAATATATTGACATAAAAATACCTGCATCTGAATTCTATACAGATGCAGGTAAATATTGAAAATTTTGAATTTAAGGTCATATAATTATTTTCCAAATCACTATTTAATATCTAGTATTTGCATAATCTTTTTCCAAGCAATATCTTTGTTGGTTTTATCTTCTGAAGAAAACATCACAATGTTATTCACATCGTTAACTTCCAACTTCTTTTTTATAATACTAAGGTGTTTTGAATGTTGAGACTTTTTCACTTTATCTGCTTTAGTGGCTATTACTATTCCACTAAAACCGGCATCTAGAATATAATCATACATCATTTTATCCTGTTCTGTAGGTTCATGGCGGAAATCCACTAGCAGAAATATTTCTTTTAGATTATCTCTGTGCATTAGATAAGTATTTATGGCATCTGCCCAATCTTCTCTATCTTTTTTCGAAGCTACTGCATATCCATAACCTGGTAAGTCCACGAAACGAAATTTTTCATCTATATTATAAAAATTAAGGGTTCGGGTTTTACCTGGCTGGGAACTGGTTCTTGCTAAATTTTTTCTATTTATTAAAGTATTTACAAAAGAACTTTTCCCAACATTGGATCTACCGGCTAGAGCAATCTCCGGGAGATTTTTTCCCGGATATTGTTCCAAAGTAAAAGCTACCTTTTCTAATGTAGGATTATTTACTTTCATCTTCTTTTACCAATGCTTCGTCAAATACCTCTTTGATATTTTTTACTGAAATGATCTCTAAAGGTCTTTTTATTATATCTTCAATATCCTCAAGATCCCTCTCATTTTCAAATGGAATTAAAACTTTTTTAACTCCCATTCTATTGGCAGCTAATAATTTTTCTTTTAAGCCACCTATTGGAAGAACTCTACCTCTCAAGGTAATTTCTCCTGTCATAGCTATATCATTTTTAACTGGCTGTTTTAATAAAGCAGAAAGAATTGCTGTAGCTATAGTAACACCTGCTGAAGGTCCGTCTTTAGGAGTTGCTCCTTCTGGTACATGAAGATGAATATCTTTTTCAGTACTGAAGTTTTCATCTATTCCATATTCAGAAGCCACACTTCTAATATACGTTATAGCTGCATATGCAGACTCCTTCATAACGTCTCCAAGTTTTCCTGTAAGTTGAACTTTTCCTGAACCTTCTGTAATATTTGCTTCTACTTTTAGTGTAGTACCGCCAACACTAGTCCATGCAAGTCCATTTACTACGCCTATTTGGTCATCTTCATCCAATACATCATATAAGAATATTTTAGGTCCAAGATATTTGTGTAAATTGCCGTCAGTAACTCTAATAGCAGTTTTAGTATCCCTTACTATTTGTACCGCAGCTTTTCTAATTACTTTTTGCACATTTCTTTCTAAGTTTCTCACACCAGATTCTCTAGTGTATGAATTTATTATAGAAAGAAGTGCATTATCGGAAATGGATAAAGTATCTTCTTTTATGTTTGCTTCTTTTAATTGTTTTGGAACTATATACCTTTTAGCAATTTGAAGTTTTTCAAAGGGAGTATATCCATCTATTCTAATAACTTCCATTCTGTCCAAAAGAGGAGCAGGAATGGTATTTGTAGTATTTGCTGTTGTTAAGAACAATACCTTTGATAAATCATAAGGAATATCCAAATAGTGATCTGTAAAAGTATTATTTTGTGCTGGGTCAAGTACCTCCAATAGTCCAGAAGATGGATCCCCTCTATAATCGCTTCCCAATTTATCTATCTCGTCTAATAAAAATACTGGATTTACATCCCCTGCTTTTCTCATTAAACTTATTACCCTACCCGGCATAGCACCTACATAAGTTCTTCTATGACCTCTAATTTCAGCTTCGTCTCTTACTCCGCCTAAACTCATTCTGACAAATTCTCTATTTAGAGCTCTAGCTACAGACTGGGCGATAGATGTTTTACCAACTCCAGGAGGTCCGACTAAACAAAGTATTGGTCCTTTTGGAGATTCGTTTAATTTTCTAACAGCCAAAAATTCTATAATTCTTTCTTTTACGTCTTTCAATCCATAGTGATCTTCGTCTAAAATTTCTTGTGATTTTACTAAATCTATTTCATCTTCCCCTTCATACTTCCAGGGTAAGGATATTATCCAATCTAGGTAATTCAATAAAACCCCATACTCTGCAGAGTTAGGATTTGTTTTTCCTAATTTTCTTGCTTCTTTTAATACCTTTTCTTCAGTTTCTTCTGGCATTCCCAAAGCTTTTATTTTTTCTACATAGCTTTCTTCTTCGTCTTCAGCATCTTCGTCGCCTAGTTCAGCTTGAATAGCCTTTAGTTGTTCTCTAAGATAATATTCCTTTTGAACTTGTCCCATTTGAGTTTTAACTCTTTGGTTTATTTTATTTTCTATGCCTAAAAGTTCTATTTCCCGTTGTAAAATCGCATGGAATTTCTCGAGTCTATCAAATCTATTAGTTATCTCTAGTAATTCTTGTGCATCTTCAATTTTAAGGGGTAAATATGAAGCCACCATATCTATCAAAATATCTGGCGTGTCCATTTCGTGGAACATCTCTATAGCAGTTGTATTTATCTTTGAATTAGTGGTTATATATGATTCTAAATCCTGCCTAATCAATCTAAACGCTGCTTCTTCACTTACATTTAATTCACTTTCGTCTGTCTCGATTACTTTATATGTGGCTGACATCATATCGCTAGACTCTATGATAGATTTTACTTCTGCTCTTTCTTCTCCCTCAATAAGAACTCTCATCTGACCGTGGGGTAATTTTAAAATCTGTCTTATTATTGCAATAGTTCCAAATTTATATACATCCTCTGCTGTGGGGTCTATCTCTTTTGGATCTTTTTGAGTTAAAAGCAATAATCTAGAGTCATTTAATTCAGCTTTCTCTATAGCTTTTATTGATTTATCTCTACCTACATCGAAGTGTGTCACCATTTGGGGAAACACTACTATATTCCTTAGGGGAATTACAGGAAGAGTTTCAAAGGTCTCATAATTATTTTCCATTGTTTCCCTCCATTAATATTAATTAATAATATAAGCCCACAACAAAGTGGACTTATCTACTGTATTTATACCATTTTTTATGCGTTTTAAACATTTGAAGTCAAAGCTTTGTTTTCTTTATTGACTATGAGGGGTTCTTCATCACCTTTAATGCTTTCTTTAGTGATTATAACCTTTTCTACATTTGTTCTAGATGGTATCTCAAACATTACATCTAGCATAGCACTCTCTACAATGCCTCTAAGGCCTCTTGCCCCACTCTTTCTTCCCACTGCACGTTTTGCAATTTCTTTAAGAGCATCTTCTTCAAATTCCAATTCCACATTGTCCATTTTCAATAAGGTTTTATATTGATTTACCAATGCATTTTTAGGTTTTGTCAAAATTTCGATTAACGCATGCTCATCTAATTCTTCCAAAGTTACAAGTATAGGCAATCTTCCAATAAATTCTGGGATTAAGCCATATTTTTGTAAATCCCCTGGTTCTAGTTTTTTAAGTGTTTCTCCAATTTTTTCTTCCTCAGGAGAAATTATATCAGAACCAAATCCTATACTTTTTTGGCTAGTTCTATCTTGGATAATTTTTTCCAAGCCTACAAAGGCACCACCCATAATAAATAGAATATTTTTAGTGTCAATTTGTAAAAATTCTTGGTGAGGATGTTTTCGTCCTCCTTGGGGTGGAACATTGGCAACAGTTCCTTCTATCATTTTCAAAAGTGCTTGTTGTACCCCTTCGCCACTTACATCTCTAGTTATAGATACATTTTCACTTTTTTTAGATATCTTATCTATTTCATCCACATAGATAATTCCCTTTTCAGCTCTTTCAATATCGTAGTCTGCTGCTTGAATAAGTTTAAGTAAGATGTTTTCCACATCTTCACCAACATAGCCAGCCTCAGTCAATGTAGTCGCATCGGCAATTGCCAATGGAACATCCAAAATTTTCGCTAAAGTCTGAGCCAACAATGTCTTACCTGAACCAGTAGGTCCACACATTAATATATTGGATTTTTCTAATTCAACATCTGTATAAGTCTCATTATAAATTCTCTTGTAGTGATTATAAACTGCTACAGAGAGACTCTTCTTTGCGTCTTCTTGCTGAACCACATACTCATCTAAAATTGCTTTTATTTCAGCTGGTTTAGGTAAGTCCATTTGTGCTTTTATTTCTTCTTGCATATCCATGGAAATTATTTCACCACTTAATTCAATGCATTCATTGCAAATGTAAACATTAGGTCCTGCTACGATTCTGTCTACTTCATTTTGACTTTTGCCACAGAAGGAACATCTGAGGATGTCAATATCATCTCTTCTATCTTTAGACATATTTCTCCTTATTTTGATTCTATTACTTTATCTATTATCCCGTATTCTACAGCTGCTTCAGCACTTAAATAAAAATCTCTGTCCGTATCAATTTCTATTTTATTAAGATCTTGTCCAGTTTTTTCAGATAAAATTTTATTTAAAAGCTCTCTTGTCTTCAATATTTTTTCTGCTTGAATTTTAACATCTGATGCTTGCCCTTGGGCTCCTCCTAAGGGTTGGTGAATCATTATATCAGCATTTGGCAAAGAAAATCTTTTTCCCTTTTCCCCAGCCGCCAATAAGAAAGCACCCATTGAAGCCGCTCTACCCACACAAATTGTAGATACTGGAGATTTAATATATTGCATCGTGTCATAAATTGCTAGTCCTGCACTAACAGAACCACCAGGACTATTTATATATAAAGATATATCTTTATCTGGCCCTTCAGCTTCTAAAAACAATAATTGAGCAACAATTAAATCTGCTAAGTCGTCAGTTACCTCTCCACTTAGAAAGATGATTCTATCTTTTAATAATCTAGAATAAATATCATAAGATCTTTCGCCACGGCTAGTTTGCTCCACGACCATTGGTATTAAAGCCATATTATTCCTCTTCCGTATTAGTTTCTTCTTTTACTTCTTCCACTTCTTCTTTTTCTATCTCTGGCTCAACAAATACTACATTTTCCATTAATTTATCCACAGCTTTATCGAAAATAAATTCATCTTTTATAAATCTAGAGTTCTCACCTGAGTATAGTTCTACGAATTTTTCTCTTTC
>JAAYEN010000155.1 GCA_012728775.1 Tissierellia bacterium | reverse complement strand
TATAGAGTTTTGGTCCTTGTCATCTTTACTAGCTAAAATATTTGCTAAATTATATATTTCTTCTAGGTTGTCACTGGTTATTGATAGTTGATCAAAAGAATTTGCAACAGATGCTACTCCATACCTACTGAATGTTCCATAGGTAGGTTTAAATGCGTATACGGAATTGTAGCATGCATCTATTCTAGGTATTCCGCTATAATCTTGCAAAATTATTGGAAATTCTAAAGAATGATTGTTTTGGGTTTTATTTAAAACGTCCCTAATTCCAAATTCATAATCATTTTTTACATATTCCCAATTAATACCAGAATTTTCCATTAAATCTACTACAGATGCAGAATATGGCGACGCAAAGCACTGTAGAATTTCAGATTCACATGTCATTTTTTTATTTTTTGCAGCTATATTTTTTCCTAGCTTAATGTTACTATTATTTAACTTTTTATTATTTGTCATCTTATCACCATTATTGTTCTACAAATTCTTTTACTTGAAAATATGAATATTTTTTCTTATAAGTATTCATTAGAGCTTCTTCTGAGGTCAGCGATTTTTTAGGTACATCTTCTCTCAATTCATCAAAATCAACTTGTCTATCTTTTGATGAGGATTTATATGGATTCTTATATTCCCCAATAAAGTCAATAACACCTCGTATTTGCTCCAAATATATAGCTTCTTCTTTTTCATTAACTTCTATATTAGCAGCTTTAGCTAACTCATTTATATTTATTTTATTCATACTCACTCCTCAATAATTATCATAAATTCTTCAATGTTTATTATTTTCGTTCCTAATTCCAATGCTTTTTCATGTTTTGAACCTGGATTATCTCCAAGAATTAAAAAATCAGTATTTTTTGAAACAGTACTAGACACTTTACCACCTTGGTTTTTAATTAAATTTTCCAAGTCTTTTCTTTTGTGGTTTTCAAAAGATCCCGTGATTACAAAAGTTTGATTTTCTAATTTTTTATTTTCTATTTTAGTATTGTATTTTATTTGGACTCCCAATGCAAACAAATTATTTATTACTTTTCTAACTGATTCATTTTCAAAAAAAGCTATTATGCTTTCCGCAGTTTTAGGTCCAATATCAGGAATATTAATTAAGTCTTCATACGTGGAATTAAATAAATCATTAAAATTTTCAAAAATATTTGATAAATCAAATGCAGTCGTAACTCCCACATTTGGAATACCCAACGCATTGATAAAATTATTAAAATTCACCTCTTTACTAGATTCGATGGCTTGAAGTGTGTTATTAATTCTTTTATTTTTGAATCCTTCTAAATTAGACAAATCTTCGTATGTCAAAGTATAGAAATCAGAAATTTGTTTTATATTATGAATATCAATTAGTTTTTCAATTGTCTTCTCACTTAGACCCTCAATATTCATGGCTTCTTTAGAAACAAAATGGGTCAATTTTGCTACTAATTGTGGCTCACAAGATAAAGTGTTTGGACAAAATAGATGAGCGCCAATTTCTTGAAGTTCACTATTACAAGCAGGACAAAATGTAGGTTTTTCAATTATTTCAGTATTTCCATAAGTGTTATTTGCTGAAAGAATTTCAGGAATTACATCATTAGATCTACGAATCAACACTTCAGAATTTAGTCTAATATCTCTTTTTTCAATGAAATCATAATTGTTAAGAGTAGCTCTAGATATAGTTACTCCATCGATTTCTACTGGCTCAAGAATTGCCGTAGGAGTAACTTTAGAAGTTCTTCCTACGTTCCATTGTACATCAATAAGTTTTGTAAATCTTTCTTCTGCTTCAAATTTATATGCTATAGACCATCTAGGAAATTTATTTGTAAATCCAAGAAGTTCTCTATATTTTAAATTATTTATTTTTATTACTACTCCATCAATCATAAAATCAAGGGATTTTCTTAAACTAGTAATTTCTCGTATTTTATCTACAACATCATTTATATTTTCGCACTTGAAATAGTATTCACACACTCGAAATCCATTTTCTTTCAAAAAATCTTTTATTTCAGTATCGTATTGAAACTTATCGGTAGGATACGTATTTATATTATAAAAATACGTATTAATTTTTCGTTTTTTTACTACGTTGGTGTCTAGATTTCTAATAGCACCAGCAGCAGCATTCCTAGGATTTTTTAACACCTCTACATCTTCCAAGAGATTATATTCGTTAAATGCAGATATTGGCATATATCCTTCTCCAACAATTTCATACAAACCATCTTCTTTAATAGAAAGAGGAACTGATTCAATTCGTTTAATAATTTCAGTTACATTTTCCCCAATATATCCATTACCTCGTGTTGCTGCTACAATTAAATTTCTATCGTCATATGTTAAAGATAAAGTCAAGCCATCAAACTTTAACTCTACCACGTATTCTATTGTATCAATTCCTAATAAACGTTTGTTTCTCTCATCGAAATTAATCAATCCAGCAAAGTTTTGAGATTTATCTAAACTAAAAAGTCTGTTAATATGATTATGTTTTTCAAATTTATCCAAAATTACATCCCCTACTCTTTGGCTAGGAGAATCTGGAAGTATTACTCCAGTAACTTTTTCTATCTCTAAAAGTTTTTCATATAATTTATCATACTCAGCATCAGATACTATTGGATCATCTAAAACATAATAATGGTGAGCCCATTCATTTAACTGTTTTACTATTTTTTTTAATTCAATTATATCCTTCAAGAAACTACCTCCATAGGTGCCATAGAACCAATCAATGTTTTAAGTCCTCCTTCATCAAATAGAACTGTAACTAATTGGTCTCCTTTTGATTCAATAATTTGTGTAATAATTCCTGTACCCCATTTTGAATGCTTTATTTTTTGACCAGGAGTATAAACATTTGTGTTTGGGATATTACTTTTAGAGTCAACTATCTTTTTAGAATTATATATATAATCTATATTTACAGATTCTTTAGGCTGAAATCTTATTTTTTTTGAGTTACTAGACTTAATTCTAGTGAAATTTTCATCCATTTCCTCAATAAAACTCGAAGGTAATTGATAATTTATTTTTCCATGTCTCATTCTAGATTTTGCATAAGATAAATATAGATTGTTTTTTGCTCTAGTTAAAGCTACATACATAAGTCGCCTTTCTT
>JAAYEN010000182.1 GCA_012728775.1 Tissierellia bacterium | reverse complement strand
TAATTATCAATTGGAAATAAATGCATTGTTTTATAGCGAAAATGAAGTAAAGTCTGTAGCTAAGCCGATTTATGTGGAAGGATATTATAATAAACCAGCACTGTCCAAAACAAGTCCATTAAATATACCTGATTATGATTATGGTGCAGCAACATCAGCTACAAATGGTCCTAGGTTGATGGGAGAGCTTACAATGATTACTCTTCCTGATAACACATTTATCTATGGAGTTACTGAAGCGTATCCAGTAAGTTTTGGGTTTTCTGTAGCCAAGTTAGAAAGATATGTAAGTGAGTTCACAATTACTGATACATTACCAACTTATATTTCTCTAGATGAAAATGGAAACGAAGTAGAAAGGCTTGCTGTATTTGAGCCTGAATTAAATCCTAATTGGGTGTTAGGAGAAGATGGAAAAACCGTAACACAACACAAACAAATTTTAAGAACTCTATATCCAAGTTCTAACTTTGATCCATTGGTCTTAAAATTCCCAGGATTAAAATCTGGATATAATTTAGTTAATAATGCCGAAGTAGTTCTTGTGCCCGATGATAAGGGTTCAAAAGAAGGCGATATGATAATAAGTGATGATATAAGTATTTATGCTGCTTATTATAATCCGATTAAATATGAAGGGGATCCTAGATTTGATAAAGAACATGCAAAGTTACCTAGATTTGATGGGATAACGTCTTATTTCTATGATACTCCAGAAGACAGAGATAAAATAATTCCTTACTTCTTAAGAGTTTCATCCATGGCATCTCAATCAGATTTAGTAAATGTAAGAATTACAGATTATGACCTAGACGAAAGATTATATTATTACGGTGTGTCTTTTCCTAAAAATGTTGTAAATATTCCCCTTACAATAGTGGCATATAAACAATTGGGAGAAAAAATGGATCCATTAAATGATACAATACTTCAATCTGATGAAATAATTATGACCCAAGGTGACGGAGTAATCTTTAATGAAGAAATTGCAAAATCAATAGACTATATTCAAATAATATTACCAGAGAATCATAAGGTTTTTTCTGCTTTAGAATTCCATGTAGATACTAAACTTAGAGTACCTGAAGATTCTGTATATACATCTGATCCACTGAGTAATAAAAATATTTTTAGAAATTACGCTGTAATGTCTGGTAATCTCTATCATAAAGGTACTACTGTAAATGCGTCAATTAGAACTGATCCATTATTAGATGA
Source organism: Tissierellia bacterium (assembly GCA_012728775.1). The sequence goes on along the minus strand of JAAYEN010000182.1, from coordinate 392 downwards.
AAATGGAACAATTATTAGTAGATATACTGAAGCATGGGATAATTTACCGGGAAATTATATTTGGGGAGAAAATGCTCAAGTGAACGTACGTGGATATGAAGCTTATATGGGTGTATCGAAAACCCAAACCTATGCGACTAATAGGAATGTATATCCAGGTGAAGAAGGAGACTATATCTTAAGTTTAGACCCTAGAACTGAAAAAAATAAAATTGGTTCTGGAAGGGGAATAATCGAAGAGGAGTTATATAACTTTAAGATGGTGGATTTATTGCCTAAGGGTGTAGTCCCCATAGAAATAATTCCAACTGACAAATTTAAATCCAGCATGGGAGCTAAGTATGAAATTGTAGATAATTACAATAATACTGGTAGATTGGCAATCGTATTTA
>JAAYEN010000306.1 GCA_012728775.1 Tissierellia bacterium | reverse complement strand
GCTTAATAATATAATTATTAGTATTACAACATAATCCCCTATTTTAAACTTAGTATTCATTTGTTAATTATAACATAAATATGATGTCTAAAACAGTAAATGAAGGATTTTGTTTCGTTCATAAAATAAAAAAGAGAAATCAATTTTAGTTAATTTCTCTCTTTGTAATAATTTATTTTGCTTTGACTTCTTCAGCTGGTAATTCGTATTCAGCTGTAATACATTTTGTTGGACATTTTTGAACGCATATTCCACATTGAACACAACCAGAATAATCTATTTTCGCTAAATTATTTTCAAATCCTATTGTTTCTTCCGGACAGTTTTTAACGCATATTCTACATCCAATGCAACCTATTGAACAATTTGATCTAACTTCTTTACCTGAATCTGTAGAATTACATTTTATTATAGTTTCAGCCTCATATGGAACCATTTCTATGACATTTTTTGGACACACTTCAATGCATCTATTACAAGCTGTACATTTTTCTTTATCAATAACAGCAATTCCATTTTCCATTCTAATTGCATCAAATTCACATACATCAAAGCACGTGCCGCCTCCTAAGCATCCATGTACACAAGCTTTATCTCCATCATAGTAAAGATTTCTAGCTCTACAATCTTGAATACCTATAAAATCAAATTTATTTACTGCTTTGTCACAATCACCTTGGCAAAGGACTACTGCTACTTTTCTATCTACTAGAGCAGAATCCAAACCCATTATGGATGCAACGTTATCTGCAGTATCTTGACCTCCTACAGGACAGGCATTTACAGGTGCTTCACCTAAAACTATAGCATTTGCTAGTCCAGAACATCCTGGGAAACCACAGGCTCCACAATTTGCACCAGGCAAAGCGTCATTAACTTCAATAACTCTAGGATCTTCTTCTACATAGAAAACTGTTGAAGCATATTGTAAAATAATTCCAAACAATCCTCCAATTAATCCTAAAGCTAAAATTGGATTTATAAATGTAGCCATCATTTCCTCCTTATACTAATCCTGCAAAACCACTAAAAGCAATGGCCATAAGTCCCGCCGAAATTAATGCTATTGGAACACCTTCTAATATTTTAGGTACATCGGCAAGTTCTAATTCTTCTCTTAAAGTTGATATTAGAAGTAAAGCTAGGAAAAATCCTAATGAAGCACCTAAGCCATTTATTAAAGTTTCGAATAAGTTATAATCTTCTGTTATATTTAATACCGCTACACCTAGTACAATACAATTTGTTGTTATTAGAGGAAGAAATACTCCCATTGCAGTGTATAATGATGGACTTAATTTTTTAATTGCCATCTCTACAAATTGTACAAGTGATGCTATTACTAGTATGAATGTAATAGTCTGTAAGTATTCTATATGAAATTTATTCAATACATAATGCTGTAAAACCCAAGTTATTGCAGATGCTAATACAACAACAAAAGTTACCGCTATACCCATTCCTGTAGCCGTTTCTGTCTTAGAGGATACGCCTAAAAATGGGCAAATTCCTAAGAACTTTGCAAAAACATAGTTATCTACTAAAATAGTTGATACTAAAATCGTAATAATAGTTTCCATTCATTTCCTCCTAAGCCATTTTTTTATTTACAAAATATTTGAACACTGCTATTAAAAATCCTAATGTAATAAAAGCGCCAGTTGGAGCTACTAATACTCCAATTTTTGGTATAAAATCTGGTAGCACTTGAATTTCCATAGCAGTACCTGCTAATAACGTTCCTGATCCAAATATTTCTCTAATTAAACCCATTAATAAAACAGACAAAGTATAACCTATCCCAGCACCAATCCCATCTACTAGAGATGGTAATACTTTATTTTTATATGCAAACCCTTCTGCACGTCCCAAAATAAGACAATTTACAACTATAAGTGGTAAAAAGATACCTAAAGCATTGTAAATAGAAAGAGCATATGCATTTAAAACCATTTGGACAATTGTTACAAATGTTGCTATTACAACTATAAATATTGGAATACGAATTTTATCCGGTGTAATTTTTCTTATAGCTGATACAACAGTATTACTCATAGCAGCTACAAAAATAACTGCCATCCCCATTGAAAAGCTATTAACAACTGTAGTTGTTACTGCTAATACAGAACATAATCCAATAAGTTGAATTAAAATGGGATTGTTTTTAAATATTCCATCAATAAGTACTTTACTTAATTTCATTATATCCCTCCTAATTCCCTGCAAAAAATTCTTTATATGCAGCTACTGCCTCATTTAATCCTTTTAAAACGGCATTAGATGTAACTGTAGAACCTGATATAGCTTCTATCTCATTAACTCCACCACCAGAACCTAGAACAAGTTCATCGTTGTCAGTAACGGTTTTTCCTTCATACCTGCTGTAGTATGATTCATCTGAAATAACATTACCAAATCCAGGTGATTCTGCATTCGAAATATTTCTAAATCCTAAAATGTTTTGTTCATTATCAAGGATTATGGCATTTTCCATAGCTCCTCCATACCCATTAGAATTAACAGTAAAAATCTTTGCAAAGTCTTCACCGCCACGAGTAACATTTAAAACAGAGAGAATTCCTGGATATGAGGACTGAATAGAAGTCAATTCTTCCTCAGGAATATCGTTTATTTCATCTCCGTCGTCTAATATTTCATAATACATCGCATAGCTAGCTTGTTTTGATGCTTCTGCAATAACAGGAGCAGTCATAGAGTTAATGAATGCTAATGTTCCAGCAGCAATTGCACATATTACTAGTAAAGTTAAACCAAGCTTTAAATACTCTTTCATTTAGCTTTTACCTCCCCAAATACTTTTGGTTGTGTATATCTATTAATTAAAGGAGTTGCTACGTTCATAATCAATATTGCATATGAAACTCCTTCAGGCATATTTCCAATCACTCTAATAAGAGCTGTAATAATACCACAACCTAGTGCAAATATTATTCTGCCTGTACTTGTAGCAGGTATAGTGACATAATCAGTTGCCATAAAAAATGCACCTAATATTAATCCACCACCTAATATGTGCCATGGAAGTAGATCTATTCCTACTCCTAGTATGACAAACATTATTATTGTTGAGACAATATAAACAACTGGTATTTTCCAATCTATAACTTTTTTAATTAATAAGTACACAACTCCAATTAATAATAATACCGTAGATGTTTCACCTAGAACTCCGCCAATATTACCTATAGACATATCCATTATAGATGGCAATGTTCCTTCACCTGCTTTAAGGACTGCTAACGGCGTTGCACCACTAACCGCGTCTGGCCATGTATATGATGTCATTTCTAATCCCCAAGATGACATAAGCATTGCTCTAGCACCTAAAGCTGGATTAATAAAATTATTACCAATTCCACCAAAGCATTCTTTTATAATAAACATCGCAAAGAATCCACCAAATATTGGCATCCAAAATGGAGCACTAGCAGGTAAATTCATTGCCAACAATACTCCAGTTACTACTGCTGATAAATCTTTTATCTTTATTGACTTATTAAACACCTTTTGACCAATATACTCAAATCCAACACATGATGCTATCGAAACTAAAATTAGAATTATCGCATTTAATCCAAAGAAATACACGCTTCCCGCTACAGCAGGAAATAAAGCAATTAAGACATCCCTCATTAAACTAGATGTAGAGACATTGTCTTTCATATATGGATAACTAAAAATTTCTAATTTTGGTTGGATATTATCTAAGTTATCAATTTCTCTTTTTTCCACTTTAAACCTCCAACTACTTTCCTTTAGTCCTTAATACATTAATGCCCATTTTAATGTGTTCAGCAAGATGTCTTTTAGCTGGACATACATAACTACATGCACCACATTGAATGCATTCATCTACATACAAGTCTTTTGCCAAATCAAATTTTTCTTTACTAATTGCAGCATCTAGTTTTGCTGGGTTAAGTTTAGAAGGGCATACTTCTATACATCTTCCGCATTTTATACAGGGCGTTTCTTCCCTTAAATCCATATTTTCTCTAGTTAATACAACTAAACCTGTAACGTTTTTAGTAACTGGACTATCTAAATCAAAAACTTGATTTCCAGACATCGGTCCACCAGATATGATAGCATTCACATCTCCTTGAAATCCACCACATTGTTTTATTAAGTCTGATACAGTGGTTCCAACTCTTGCCATAATATTTTTAGGTTCAACTATTCCTGGTCCTGTTACAGAAACAATTCTTTCATAGAGTGGTTTTCCTTCATAATATGCATCATGTAAAGCTTTAAAAGTTCCAACATTAGAAATAAATGCGTTCACTGATCCAGTTCTTTGGCCTATTGGAATCTTCCTATTAAGTACAGCATCTACAATTCTCGTAGAATCACCTTGGGGATACTTTGTTATTAAACTTGCAACAGTTAATCTCTCATAGTCTGCTATTACTGCATCCATAGCATCTATAGCATTTTTCTTGTTATCTTCTATAGCTATATATCCTGCATCCGCATTCAATGCATCAACTACTAGAGCTACACCCTTTGTCACTTCTTCAGGAAAGTCCAACATTAGTCTATGATCTGACGTTAAATAAGGTTCGCATTCTGCACCATTTGCAATTACGGAGTCAATATTATTATCAATAGCACCATTAAGTTTTACACCAAATGGAAAACCTGCTCCTCCCATACCGATAATACCCGCTTCTTTAGCAGCTTCAACTAATATTTCCGGATTAGGTTGACCATGTTGATAGTTTGATATAAATTCTACAAACTCTTCTTCTCCTTCAGTTCTTTGGATAGTTACACATTTGACTTTACTTCCTCCAGCTGTGTATCTTTCCTTAATTTCTAGTACTTCTCCTGTGATGCTTGAATGAACGCAAGTACTAAAACTAGCATCTGACTCACCAATTTTTTGTCCAGTTTTAACAAAATCACCTTTTTTAACAAGGGGAGTACATTCTACACCTATTCCTTGTAATAAAGGAATGTGGACAATTTGTGGAAGTTCTTGCATTTCAAGAGGAGAATTCTCACTATAGTGCTTATTATCATCTATATGAGTTCCACCAGAAAATGTAAGATTATTAATCATAAATCCTTCACCTCTCATTTATTCACTATAATATATATTAACATTAATTTTGCTTTATGAATAGTGTTAAATTGATAATTTACTGGAATTGTTTTAAAATAAACATATTTCTAAACTTTCTATATATATC
>JAAYEN010000160.1 GCA_012728775.1 Tissierellia bacterium | reverse complement strand
CACTTGATGTCGTATAATTATTATTATACGACATCAAGTGTATTTTTGCAATCTAATATATGTTAATGAATCCTTCCCTTTCTAAATTTTTCAATGAAATTAAGATAGCTAGTTTTATCTGATCAATACTTAGACCACCTTGATAGTAAACATAGTAAGGTTCTCTCAGAGGTCCATCAGCACTCATTTCAATGGATGATCCATCAATGAAACCACCTGCAGCCATAATAATTTCATTTTCATATCCAGGCATTGTACTTGGCATTGGAGTTACATGAGAATCTACAGCAGAAGCTTCTTGTATAGATCTGCAAAAAGATTTTACAATTTCAGGATTATTAAATTTAATTCCTTGAACAATATCCGATCTTTTAGAATCTATTTCAGGTACAATTTCAAAACCTAATTTTTTATAGACTTGTCCTAATAATACTGCACCTTTTAAACTTTGATTTACAACTAATGGGCCTAAAAATAAACCTTGTAATGTACTTCTAGTTGTTCCAAAACTCAGTCCTACTTCCTTACCTAGTCCAGGAGAAGTTAACCTATTTGCAACTAATTCTATAAGATTCTTTTTTCCTGTTATATAGCCTCCAGAAATTGCTATACCTCCTCCAGGGTTTTTAATTAAAGATCCTGCTATAATATCTGCTCCTACATCACTTGGCTCTTTATAGTCAGTAAATTCTCCATAACAATTATCTACAAAAATAATTATATTTGGATGTATATCTTTAATAGTAGATATAGCATATTCCATGTTTTCTATTGTTATAGCTCTTCTATCACTATATCCAGTTGACCTTTGTATTGCTAAAAGCTTAGTAGATGGTCCAATTGCTTTTAAAACAGCCTCTAAATCGATTATATTGTCTTTAAGAGGAACTTCTTTGTATAAAATACCATTATCTATTAAAGAGCCTGTATTTTCTTTATCATTTAAACCAATTACATCTTTTAATGTATCATATGGTGTTCCTGTAATTTCTATCATTTCATCACCATGCTTTAATAACCCACTCAAAACTAAGCTTATTGCATGGGTTCCTGAGGCTATTGATGGTCTTACTAAAGAATCTTCTGTATTAAAGATATTAGAATAAATGGATTCTACTTTGTCTCTTCCTATATCTCCATAACCATAACCTGTGGTCCAATAAAAATCAGTTGCACTGAGCCTATTATTACTAAATGCTAATAGTATCTTATATTGATTATATTCTCTAATTTTATCTAATTCTAAAAATTTATCTGAAACTTCTATAATAGAACTGTCTACAAATTCTATTTGCTTTTTAGTAATATCATAACGATTTATAAGAAAATCATTTATTTTATTCATCAATCAAAAACTCCTTTGCTTTTTTCAGCAATGCATCATAAAACTCTTTTTCATTATTATAATCATTTTTGTTAAGCCAAATTCCATCTTCTACCCTCTTAAACCAGGTTATTTGTCTTTTGGCATAGTTTCTAGAATGTTGCTTAATTTTATTTATTACATCATCTAAATTAATAAGTCCTTCAAAATACCCTTTAAATTCTTTATATCCGATGGCTTTAAAAGATCTTAAATTGAAATCATAACCTCTTTTTAATAATTCTTCGATTTCTTTTAGTAGTCCATCTTCAATCATTTGATCTACTCTGGTATTTATATTTGCATATAGCCTTTCTCTTTCGTCATTAAATATGAGATATAGAAAATTATATTTTGATTTATTTGTTCTAAACTCATTTAAATGAGAAATAGGATTTTCCCCTGTTATTAAATACATTTCATAAGCTCTTATTATTCTATGTCTATTATTCATCTCCAAGTAATTAGATAAATTTTTATCAACAGCTATTAGTTTTTCATAAATTCTTTTGAGGCCAAATTTATCAACTTCTTTTTCAATTTTCTCTCTTATAGCAGGGTCTGTACTTCCTCCAGTAAATTCTAAATCATATATCAATGAATGCAAATACAAACCAGTTCCACCTGTTAAAATCGGAACCTTTCCCCTATTATGAATATCTTCTATTAATAACTCAGTTCTTCTTTTGAATAAGGCAACATTAAAGTCCTCATCAGGCCTTATTATGTCAATATTATGGTGAATAACACCATCAGCTTCTTCTTTAGTAACCTTTGCAGTTCCTATATCCATATATTTATAAATTTGAAAAGAGTCACAAGAAATTATTTCCCCATTAATTTCTTGTGCTAGATTAATAGAATGCTTGGTTTTCCCTATTCCAGTTGGTCCTGTCAATATAATTATTTTATCCATTTGTTTGTATTCTAAAAAACTCCTTATCTAACTCATCTTTTGTAATTTTAATAATTGTTGGCCTACCATGGGGACAAGTATTAGGATAATCGCATTCTTTTAAGTTTGAAATCAAAGCGTTCACTTCAAAATTAGATAGGCTACTTCCCTTCTTAACAGACATTTTACAGGCTATTTTCATTAATTCATAAGGATTAGAATCATATACTGAAGTATGAATTTCAGGATTATCCAATATTTCTCTTACGAGGGATTCTGGATTTAGACCTTCGATATATGCTGGTATACTTCTGATTATTATTGAGTTGTCTCCAAATTCTTCCATTTCTATTCCAATTTCTAAAAGTTTTTCTTTCAAACAGATTATTTCATCAAATTCTTGTCCTGTTAATTCAATGATATATCCTGATAATAAATTTTGCACAGGAATATTTTTATTATTATAATCATGTATCAATTTCTCGTAATTAAT
>JAAYEN010000058.1 GCA_012728775.1 Tissierellia bacterium | reverse complement strand
ATTTCTTCTTGATTCTCTCCTTCAATCATTACCCTTACCAATGGTTCTGTTCCTGAAGGTCTGATGACTACTCTTCCAGTTTTACCAAATTCTGTTTCAATCTTTTCTATTTCATTTTTTACTTTTTCGTTTTCCATATATTTATACTTCTTGGAATTTTCCACTTGGGCATTTATTAAAACTTGGGGATAATTTTCCATTAGAGCATTTAATTCTGAGGGCATTTTTCCTAAGTCTCTAATAGCATTGGCTAAGTGAATTCCTGTAGCTACTCCATCTCCTGTGGTGTTATGTTCTAGGAAAATTATATGTCCCGATTGCTCCCCTCCAACTATATGTCCGTCTTTTATCATTTCCTCTAGGACATATCTATCTCCTACTGGCGCTTTTATCACCCTAGCTCCGATGCTATCCAAGTATACATCTAGTCCCATATTAGTCATAACAGTACCTACAACAGTATTGTTTTTAAGTTCTCCTTTTTTTATAAGGGATTTTGCAAAAATTGCCAACATGTGGTCACCATCTATGAAGTTTCCCTTTTCATCAGCTGCAATAATTCTATCAGCATCCCCATCAAAGGAAAATCCTAGATCAGCACCTGATTCTTTTACAAGTCGAGAAACCAATTCTGGATTAGTAGAGCCACAGCTATCGTTTATGTTCATGCCATTAGGATTAGTATTTATGGAAATGACTTCCACTCCCATTTCCTTTAAAACTCTAGGAGCCATTTCTGAAACTGCTCCATTTCCACAGTCCAAAGCTATTTTAAGGCCTTTTAAATCTCTGCCTAAATGAATTAAATACTCCTCATAAGCCCTTACAAGATTTTTTCCTTCTTTTAAGATTCCGATTTTTTCCCGAGTTTCTAAAATAACTTCTCTATCTTCTTTTATCATTCTCTCGATTTCATCTTCTTCTTCATCAGTAAGTTTAAAACCCAGTTCATCAAAGAGCTTTATTCCATTGTATTCAAAGGGATTATGGGACGCACTGATTACTGCGCCACCAGAATATTTATTTTCCTTTACTAAATAGGCAACTGCTGGCGTGGAAACCACTCCTAAATCTATTACATCTAGACCTGCTGCCATAAATCCTGAAGCCAAAGCAGATTTTAACATCTCTCCAGAGCGTCTCGTATCCCTTCCTATTAAAATTCCCTTGTCGTTTCTCTTTTTAAAAACCTTTCCACTATAAAGTCCTAATTTATACGCCAGTTGAGGAGTTAGTTCCTCGTTAGCTACGCCTCTAACCCCATCTGTTCCAAATAATCTGCTCATTTTTCCTCCGATAATTTCTCTCTTGCTATATTTAATAAAATTTCTTTTTTATTTAAATTTTCATCATCTAAAACCAGTTCAGTTAAATAATCTAACATCTTACCGATTATCTTACCTTCATTATACCCTATCTCAATTAAATCCCTTCCATTAATTTCTAATCCGGATTTATCTATAACTTCTTTGGTGTCTAGGATATTTTTTATTTCAATTTTTCTATTTTCTAAAAAACTTATGTCCCTATCGTCTCTAGTACACAACATATCCGCTATCATAAGATCGTATAAATCGAGAATCAAATCTTTTCCTACTCGTTTGATTTGTCTTTTTAATCCCTTTTTACCCATTTCAGGACTGGCTTTCATATGTTGGTCTATTAAAATTTTCACGGCATTAATAGTCTTACTGTCGTAGCGAAGTCTTTTTAATATTTTCACCACCATGTCAGCGCCTAATTTGTCATGACCGTAAAAATGCCCAATTCCCTCTTCGTCTATGGTAAGGGTGTTCACCTTTGCTATATCGTGAAATAATCCTGCAATTCTAAGATGTAGTTTTCTAGGAACATTATCCAAGGTACATAACATATGAAAAAATAAATTCTTATGATGATATGGACTCATCTGATCATATCCTATGGTATCCATAAGTTCCGGGAAAATATAAGCCATAAGATTAGTATCATATAATAAATTTATTCCATTTCCCGGAGTTTCAGATAAGAATATTTGGTTTAGTTCCATTTGAATTCTCTCTGGAGCTACTTGGGTAATATTTTTTGCAAATTTTCGAATAGCCAAATAAGTTTCGTCTTCTATTTGGAAATTAAAGCGATTGGCAAATCGTACACCCCTTAACATTCTCAATTTATCTTCTTCAAATCGTTCTTCAGGAATTCCCACAGTGCGAATTATTCCAGATTCTAGATCTGAAATTCCGCCGAATTCATCTATAATATTTCCCCTTACATCCATGGCCATGGCGTTTATAGTAAAATCCCTTCGTTTTAAATCTTGAATTAAGTCCTTAGAGAATTCTACATTTTCAGGATGACGCCCATCTAGGTAATCTCCATCTTTTCGATAGGTTGTAGTTTCTATAATCTCTCCATCTACCATTATCCCAATGGTGCCATACTTCTTTCCAAGGGTGATAAGCTTTTTATCGGAAAAAATTTCCATAATTCTATCCGGTTTCGCAGAAGTGGTAACATCAAAATCAGAAGGAGTATTTCCCATTAAGCTGTCTCTAACGCATCCACCTACGAGAAATCCTTCTTCTCCATATTCTTCCAATCTATTTAAAACAAATTTTCCACTTTTTGAAATAAAGAGTTTATTCATATGGAAATTATACCACAAGGTATATTTATTAGGTTAGATTATATGACTATTTTATAAAGAAGGGAAATATTGTTTAATTTATTAAATCAAATTAACATTTTGTCTATTGTAATTTTACAAAATACTGATATAATATAAACTACTT
>JAAYEN010000239.1 GCA_012728775.1 Tissierellia bacterium | reverse complement strand
GAATTCCATGCTCTTCTAAAAATAACCCGTAATTTTTGTACACTATTTTCACCTCTTTTACTCTAAAATAAGAATGAGTTTAATTTTATTTATAATATTATATTAGAAAATTGTAAAGTTGTCAAATACCACAACTTTTAAAGATTTTTGATTTAATAAAATTTTTACAAAATAGATATACTAATCTGATATACTCTAAATAAGGAGGATTTATTTTGAGAAGAAAATTACACATTATATCCTTTGACGGTTTATCCAAAGTGGATATGGATTATTTAAAAGAAAAACCTAATTTTAAACGTCTTTTAGATGGAGCGTCTTATTCTTTTGAAGTGGAAAGTGTTTATCCTACACTTACTTATCCTGCTCATACTTCCATAACGACAGGATGTTATCCTAATCGCCATGGTATAATTAACAATACATTGAAGCAACATTTTAGAAAAAGACCCGATTGGCATTGGTATGCAAAGGATATAAAATGCAAAACCTTTCAAGAACTGGCTACTGAAAATGGTTATAATGTCTTATCTTTACTTTGGCCAGTAAATGCTGGGGCGAAAATTATGTATAATTTGCCGGAAATTTTTTCCAATCGTCCTTGGTCAAATCAAATTGGGGTATCACTTATAAGTGGTTCTAAAAGATTTCAGTTAGATTTATTTATGCGTCATTCCCAAATACTAGATGGAATAAGACAGCCTAATTTAGATAATTTTACACATTTGAATTACACTTATTCTTTAATGAACTACAAACCTGATATTAGCATGGTTCATTTTATTGAACTAGACTCCAATAGACACGATTACGGTTTTAATTCTATCCAAGCAAAATACGCCTTGGATAGGCATGACTTAAGATTGGGAGAGATTTTAGATATTATTCGAGATAGTGGCGAAGAAGAAAATACTGCTATAATCGTATTGGGAGACCACAGCAGCAAAGATGCAGAAAATATAATATTTTTAAATACAATTTTTAAAAAGCATGGACTTATTCAAACTAATAACTTTGGTCAGATTATTGATTACAATGTAATTGGAAAAGAATCCGGTGGTTCTTCTTATATTTATACTGACGGAGATTATTCCTTTGAAAAGATTAGAAACTTAATCGAGTCGGAATTGCCACCAGATGCCATTGAAGCGTATTTTACTGGGGAAGAAGCGGGAATTTTAGGAGCGGATGGGGAGTGTTTTATGATGGTGGAGGCGGGTTTGAATTATCTTTTCGAAGATGAAATTGCACCAAAGCCCCATATGACTACTAAGGAATTGGAAGGAAAGGGAATCTCCTATCACACTAACAATCATGGATATAGCCCATATTTAAAAAAAGATTACGAAACGGTATTTATCGCTAAAGGTGCAGGGATTAAGAAAAATATTAATATAGGAAAGATGAAACTGGTCGACGAGGGGCCAACATTTGCTAGAATTTTGGGATTAGATTTGGGGAATGTGGACGGCAGGGTGTTGGAAGAAATTTTGACAGGAGAATGATATGGAAAGAATTATTAAATCAGTATCTAAAAAGGAACGGAGTTGGATTTTGTACGATTGGGCAAATTCAGCATACTCTATGACAGTAACTTCAGCTATACTTCCCATTTATTTTAGTTCCATGGTTACTGCTGCAGGACATACAGGAGAAACTGCTACGATATATTGGGGTTACACTAATTCAGTGGCTTCGATCTTAGTTGCTATCTTGAGTCCGATATTAGGTGGACTGGCAGATCATATGGGCATGAAGAAAAAGCTTTTTACGATTTTTTCTTTTATGGGAATTTTATTTACTGGAGCTTTGGCTTTGATTCCTTTTGGGGTTTGGGTGCCTTTGATGATAATGTATGTAATTACAGTTTTGGGGTTTTCTCTAGGTAATGTATTTTATGATTCCTTTTTAACTGATGTGACGACTGGGGAACGTATGGATAAAATTTCTACTATGGGATTTGGTTTTGGGTATATTGGCTCTACCATTCCATTTATTATATGTATGCTCTTTGTAGTTTTAGCTCAAATGGAAATGATTCCTATTTCTGTAGTAACTGCATCGAAAATATCTTTCGTTATAACTGCGATTTGGTGGTTTGTATTCACTTTACCAATGTATAAGGACGTGGAGCAAGTACACGGAATTCACGGAGGAAAGTTCAGCGTATTGGACAGTGTAGCTAATTTAGGAGTGAGTTTTAAAAAGATTCGCCAAAATAAGAGGGTATTTTACTTTTTATTAGCCTATTTCTTTTATATAGACGGAGTGGATACGATTATAAAAATGGCAACTAGCTATGGTACTGCTTTGGGTTTGAGTTCTACTGTTTTGTTATTAGTTTTATTATTTACCCAATTTGTAGCTTTTCCTTTTGCGATTTTGTACGGGAGGCTAGCAGGAAAATACGGTGCAAAGACGATGATTTACGTGGGAGTATTTGTGTATACGGTTATTTGCATTTATGCATATTTTCTTAGAACGGAGATGGACTTTTGGATACTGGCATTTTTAGTAGGAACGAGCCAAGGAGGAATCCAAGCTATCAGCAGATCTTACTTTGCAAGTATGATACCCAAGGAAAATTCCAACGAGTATTTTGGATTCTACAATATTTTCGGAAAATTCGCAGCCATAATGGGACCATTTTTAGTTAGCTTTACCACCCAAATAACAGGAGATGTAAGAAACGGAGTATTTAGTTTAATAGTTTTGTTTATTGCAGGAAGTTTGCTGTTGATATTGGAAAGAAGATATAGTAGGGAGTGAAAAGTTAAAAGTTAAAAGTGTAAAGTTAAAAGTTAAGAGTGAAAAGTGAAAAGTGGCTGCGCCCTTCGTAGGGGATTTAGGGATAGTTAGTAATTAGTAATTAATAATTAGTAGATGCCTACGGCTAAGCAGGGGGAATCCCGTTGTTAGAGGGGGCGATTTGCTGAAAACGAGACATATACCTTTTGTCACTCTATAATGTTGGTTATTATATTTTATTAGGAGAGATTATTTTGAACGTACAGATTTTTGGGAAGAAGAAGTGTTTTGATACTAGAAAAGCTGAGAGATTTTTTAAAGAGCGAAATATAAAATTTCAGGCTATTGATATTTTGGATAAAGGATTGTCTAAAGGTGAACTGGAAAAAGTCGCCCAAAGTGTGGGAGGAATTGATAGTTTAATCGATGACAAGGCAAAAGATAAGGATACCTTAGCTTTTATACAATACAGTCCAGAAGATACAAAATTTGAAAAGATTTTGGAAAATCAACAAATTTTAAAGACACCTATTGTAAGAAATAAAAACAAAGCAACGGTTGGGATGAATGAAAAAATTTGGGAAGAATGGATAAAGGACAGTTAAGGTACAGTTAAAAGTGTAAAGTGTAAAGTGAAAAGTGAAAAGTTTGGGCTACGCCCTCCGTAGGGGATTTAGATTCAGTTAAAAGTTAAGAGTTAAAAGTGAAAAGTGGGCTACGCCCTTCGTATTGGGTTTATTCCAAAGGTTATGGGTTATGATGTGTTTACAAATTCGATTTGTAATTAATTAAAAATATTGTTATCAGAAGCGATAAATCCCGTGTTGGGCATTTCAATTTGCCTGACACGGGACATATAGTTTTTAGTTAAAAGTTGAAAGTGAAAAGTGAAAAGTTTGGGCTACGCCCTTCGTAGGGGATTTATTCCAAATGTTATGGGTTATGATGTTTATGCAAATTGGTATGTAATTAATTAAAAATATAGATATTAGAAGCGATAAATCCCGTTGTCAGGAATTTTCAATTTGCCTGACACGGGACATATCGCTTTCGTCGTTTTGTATATTATTTATTACGTTTTCGTGTTGTGGAATCTTCTTTAGTGACTTGCTTTTGGAATATGTCCCCTACGATTCTACTAATTACTAACTAATAAATCGTAATCTACGAATGTTTCAAAATTTTTTCAATATATCATGATGTCCTATATCTAACATTAAAATAATATTATCATTTTCATAATACCAAATTACCCTAATACTCATATTTACACTAAATTCCATAAAATTATCAGTACCTTGTATCTTTTTGGTTCTCAAAGATGGATGCATGGGATTTTCTATTAACAACTTTATTTTTTCTTTTAATATTTTTTGTTCATTTTTAGAAAGCTGTTTATAATTCTTTTCAAATTTTTTTGTATATGAAATTTTATATCCCATTACTTATCTAATTCCTCAAATAAATCATCAATTGAGTCGAAAACTGGACTTTCTCCTTTCTCAATAGAT
>JAAYEN010000228.1 GCA_012728775.1 Tissierellia bacterium | reverse complement strand
TAAGTCATAAAATTTGACCAAATCAGGTTTTTCTAGACTAGCTTTTTTTAAGATTTCTTCATTAGACAGAATTTCTCTAGCATTACCATCAGCAATTATTTTTCCATCACTTAATATAACTACTCTGTCCGCCCATTCCCATGCAAAATTAATATCATGAACTGATATCACTAGTCCTATTCCTTTGTTATATAGAATCTCTAAAACGTTTTTAAAAGTCTGAATGTTGGAATAATCCAATCCTGATATAGGCTCATCAAAAATAATAATATCAGGACCCATAGTCAAAACGCTAGCTATGCTAACAAGTTTCTTTTCTCCACCTGAAAGAGTGTATAGTGATTTATTACGAAGTCTCTCCATGTCCAAAATTTCAATCACTTCATCTACAACATTCTGCACATGAGAGGGACTCATTCCTAAGTTAATAGGCCCAAAAGAAATCTCTTCTTCTACAGTTGGTGCTATGAATTGGGTTTCAGGATCTTGAAAGACAAGACCTACAGATTTTCTAAGTTCAATTAAATCCTTTTTACTTCTTGTAAGCTTTTTGTCATTTAGGAAAATTTCTCCCTCAGTAGGTTCGTATACGCCATTGGTTAGAAAAAATAAAGTAGACTTCCCCATTCCATTTTCTCCTAAAACAGCTAATTTTTCTCCACTATTTACTTCTAGATTAATACCATTTATTGCAAATATATCTGTGGCTGAATATTTAAAGTATAGATTTTTTAATTTCAAATTCAAATTTCTCATAGCATCTTCTCCAAAATGAATATTATTAAAATACCCAATATAAAAGCGTAATATGGTGTGACTTTTTCTTTCTTTTCTCTATTTTTCAAAAACTCTAATCTTCCATTATATAACCTAGATTCCATAGCATTGTATGAATCTCTAGCCATATAAAAAGACTTATTAAAAAGCCTACTAGCTAACATCATAGAAGTTTTATAAGTATTTTTTAGGTTTGAAAATCCCAATCTTGAATTTGCACCGATTTGTAATAAACTAAATACATAATACAAAATAAATATATATCTATAAATTAAATACATAATTTCAATTAAAACCCAAGGAGTTTTTAATGTTTTTAAAGCATATATTACATCTCCCAATGGAGTAGAAGCTGCAAAATTAATTAATACACTGACACTAGCTAGTGCTAGAAAAAATAATTGAATTCCCTTTTCCTGAGAAATTTCTGTAACGGAAATATAAAAGTTTATAAATTTTATATTTAATAAGCCTAGTCCATTTCTAGAAATTGTGATTATAATCCCCAATATACTTATCAAAATAAATAAAAATGGCCCCTTCATAAAATCTCTATAAAAATCCAAATCCAATTTATTAATAAAGATAAAATGAAAAATTGAAGCAAGTAAAACTATAATAGAAATAATGTTAGATTTAGCGCCTACAACAATAGTTATAAGCCCCAAAGTTACAATTAATTTAGAAATTGGATTAATTTGTTTAACTGGACTATTATTAGAAACACTTTCCATTATCACTAGATTGTGATGGTGTTCATTCTTTTTGTGAAAAAAATAGTCTAATAAAATAACTCCAATACCAATATATATTATTATAAGATTTAACCTCCCATAACCTAATAAATAGAAGATTAGAGAGGTTAATATATAAGAAAACACTAACTTTCCTCAGAATGCTTTTTTCGGCCAATAAAATAGCCAAAACCAAGACCAATTATTCCCGCTCCAAATGCAGATTGTAATGAGAATAAAAGACTTTCTGTTTCTCCTCCTGGAGGCTCAATTAAACTTTCTGCCCAAGGTTCATATTCTGGATTAATCTCAGTTATTATTCCTTCTGCCTCGCCATCAGCTCC
>JAAYEN010000102.1 GCA_012728775.1 Tissierellia bacterium | reverse complement strand
CCCTATTTTTTGTAAACAAAATGTAATGTTATCCTTTCCATCCATGGGTATATATTTTTTGAGAGATAAATCTGACAAAATATCCGAGGAGGAAATATAATGAACAAGAGAAAAATATTTGCAATTCTTTTCGCCTTATTATTGGTGGTAGCATCCACTAATACTACTTTGGCAGCTACGTACAAAGACACTGGCGGTCACTGGGCAGAAAAAGATATAGATTGGGCAACCCAACGTGGTTATCTACGTGGAGATGGTGATGGAAATTTCCGTCCTGATGATACTGTAACCAGAGCAGAAGTAGTAACTGGTGTTAACAGATTGATTGGGCAGGAATTAAAAGCTGTAATCAACTTCCCTGATGTTAAGAATTTGGATTGGTATTATGAAGATTTGGCTAAGGGAGTTTATTCGGGAATTATCGATGATTCTAGATCTGCTGCTTTTAGACCTAATGAAGCTATACTAAGAGTTGACACTGCGAGAATATTCTCCAGAGCTTATGAACTACCTAGTTATCCTCAAGGTGCTCAAATGTTCAAAGACTACACGAGCATTTCTTTCAAAGGTGAGGTAGGAGCATTGGTGAATAGACGTGTTATAAATGGATTTCCTGATGGGAACTTCTACCCTGAAAAGAATTTGACTAGGGGAGAGTATGCGAAGATGTTAAGAGCGGCAGTTGAGTATATTGGATTGCCACCGAAACGTTCGGCTGATGATACTTCTGTATTGAAGTTATCAGTTCACAAGGGAGTTTTGGAGCAATTAGTTCCAGTTTCTAACCTTGATATCGATAACACAAAGGGAACAATCGTAATAGAAATCGCTAACACTCACCGAATTGAAGATGTTGTTCAAGTGAGAATAGACGAGGTAGCACCAGGGGCAAGGGTAAATCCTAATCCTGTGAAAAGTTCAGATAATTGGAAATTTATGGTAATTGCAGAAAATGGAACAAGTAAAGAATTTACAATTTCTTTCAAACTTCAAGCACCTGACAGTGAGGGATTGGTTAAAGTAGCGGAAGAATCAATTAGAAGATTCATTGAAAATCCAACTGATGCGAACTTTACCCTAGCTAGTGAAGCGATAGAAAAAGTTCCGGATACAGCAATTAGAGCTAGGCTTTATGCGAGTTTACTAGAAGCTAGAGAAACAGATATGGTTTTAAGAGATGCCTTAGGGGCACTAAATGACTATAAAAATGATGCAACAGATGCAAAATACGAAGCTGCTAAAACAGCAATCGAAAAAGTAAGAGATGTTGCTACTAGAACTAGACTTTTAGCAGAATTAGAAGCGGCTAAGCCAGTAGAAGAATAAATTAATTTTAAAACAGATCCATGGGCAATGCCTAAGGGTCTGTTTTTTGATTTGGTAAAAATAAAAATAAAAAATTTCACATATAATACCCTTGCAAACAAACAAATGTTCTGTTAAAATAATTTTTACGGAGGTGGAAATTATGATAAATTCAATTAAAGCAGGAATAATTGCTATTATTCCCCAATACACAGAAACTGGCGATTCCACATATGTTTGTACTTATAAGGGCGATAATAATATTTACAATATGAGTATAAAAAGTTTTTTAAAGAAACTTTATTTTATGCATTCCATTGATTTGATTGCACAAAAAAATAAGTTCAAAAAATTAGGTATTCACCAAAACGCCCCAATAATCCTAGATGACCAAATATTTATTAAAGTAAGAGTAAGAAAACCCATAGGAAAAAGCGATGGAGCCTACGGTTACGTCAATATACAAGCAGTAGATAAAATTAAACAAAAAGACGAAAATACAATAGTAATCCTCAACACAGGAGAAGAAATAATCTCCCGAGACAGCTACAACACCCTAGCGAAAAATCTAATGATAGGAAAAGAATTAGAATCCACACGTAGAGGAGAGTTAAAAGTTAAAAGTTAAAAGTTAAGAGTGAGGCTACGCCCTCGTAGGGGACATATTGCTTTCGGGGCAGTTAAAAGTTAAAAGTGTAAAGTGAAAAGTCAAAAACATTTCAATACTTTCCAATATCTTGTAGAATATAAGTAATATTGGAGGTATATAATGGTAAAAAAGAGTCTAGTATATGAGAAGGCATTTAAATTTTCAATTAGAATGGTAAAATTATTTCAATACTTGCAAGATAAAAAAGAATATGTGATGTCAAAGCAAATAGTTCGCTCAGGAACTAGCATAGGCGCAAATATTAAAGAAGCACTTTATGCACAAACCAAAAAAGACTTTGCATATAAAATGAATGTAGCATTAAAAGAATCCGCAGAAACTGAATACTGGTTAGAACTACTCAAAGAAACGCAATACATATCAGACGAAATGTTCAATTCTGTAATAGAAGAAAATAGAGAAATATTAAAAATGTTAGCCTCAATAGTAAAAACCTCAAAAGAAAACATTGATTATAGTCAAAAGTGAAGACTTGCACTAAGTTTGACATATTCTATAATCCTTAAAAAAGGCGCAGCCCAACTTTTCACTTTTAACTCTACACTTTTAACTAAAAACGATATGTCCCGT
>JAAYEN010000048.1 GCA_012728775.1 Tissierellia bacterium | reverse complement strand
TTTTCCTACTAAAAAAACAAAATCTGCTACTTCACCCATTAAAGTTCCAAACTTTTTATTTTCCTCATATTCTATTTCACCTAATTCTACCATTCCAGGAGTTACTACAAATCTTCTTCCAGTTTTAAACTCATTTAAAACCTCTAATGCTGCTTTAGCTCCAGAAGGGTTGGAATTAAATCCATCATCAATAATTATTATGCCAGTACCAGGGTCTATAATATTTAGTCTATGTTCTACTGGTTGAATTTTAGTAACACCAATTGCTATTTCTTCAAGAGTCAAACCTAAAATATATCCAACAGTACACCCAGCTAAAATATTTCCAATATTATGCTTTCCCAACATTTTAGTACTGCATCCTATTTCGCCTAGTTCTTTAATAACAAGGGTAAATGTAGAACCTCTGCTATTAACAGATACGTCTTTAGCATAGACATCCAAATTTATTGTATCATTAAATCCATAGTAGTACTTTTTTAACTTTGTCGAATCTGCTACTCTTTTTAAATTCTCATCGTCATAATTAAAAACTGCTATTCCATCTTCATTTAATGATTCTATTATTTCGTATTTTGTATTTATTATATTCTCAATTGAGCCAAAAGACTCTAAATGAGCTGGCCCTATTGATGTTATAATTCCTATATCAGGTTGAACCAAATCAGCTACTTCTTTGATTTCACCTTTTACATAAGCACCCATTTCTGCTACAAAAACTTCTTTATCATCTGTTAATTCATTATTAATAACCTTGGATAAGCCCATAGGTGTATTATAAGAGCTTGGAGTATCTTGTACATTAAACCTTTCTTTGAGAATTGTGGATGTTATAAATTTTGTACTAGTTTTTCCATAACTACCAGTTATCCCAACAACTGTGAGATTACTCATTTTTCGAATCTTTTCTTGAGCAGTTTTATAAAACCCCATATTAATAGCTTTTTCTTTTGGCGCATTAATATTTGCTGTTATATTTATTATATATGGCTCCATAATATACACAAAAACAAAGAGTAAAACTACTAATAAATATAAAAAACTATTTTGCATTATATATCCAATAAAAAATAAAATGATACCAATTAAAATGTTTATTATAGTATGTGTTTTCTTTAGACGTAAAGCTCTATCTGTATAAACTAATGGAGTTTTATCAGATTCAATAAGCTTTCCAACACTAAATAATTTCTCTGGGTTATTTCTTAACCAAGTATTATATTTTTTTAAATCATATCCTTCTAACTGAAATAAATGCAGTGAACTTTCTGAACGTTTTAAAAAATCTCCTGCAATAAAAACTAAAAATATAATCGATATAATATTTAACATCTAAACTCCTTATAAAAAAGAATTAATAACTGCACTAAAGATTCTATAATCGTCAATGTAAGAATAATGACCACTATCTTTTAGTACTACTAATCCACTATTTTTTATTTCTTTTTCAAAAATCTCGCCCATGTATAAAGGTGTGGCATCATCTTTATCTCCCCAAATTAGTAAAGTATCTGCTTTTATATCTTTTAGTAATGGCTTGATATTTTCATTTACAACAACTACTAATATTTTTCTCATTATTCCACTTGAAGCTTGGTAATCATCTGAGCCATGCTTTTTTCGAAATTTTTCTAGACGCTCTTCTTTATTACCAATAGGCATCCTAGTATATAGCCATCTTAAAGTTTTAAATGAATAGACTTTAAAATAATAATCTAAACCTCTTTTTGGTATCAATCCTGCCGAATCAATTAAAATAAGCTTATCAACTAAATAAGGATATTTTGAAGCGATAATTGCTGATATTTTTCCACCAAAAGAATGTCCAATAAAAGTAGCTTTCTCAACCCCAATTTTTTTTAAAAAATCTAAAACAATCTTAACATAATCAAAGGAGTTGTACACCGTTTTAGGTTCTTCTGATTTCCCAAAGCCTGGAAGATCCAATAGCACAACTCTATATTTATTCTTTATTAAATTTGATATGGGAATCATGGTTTCAATATTAGCTCCCCATCCGTGTAATAAGACAACAGTGTCATTAAAATCACCCTCGTCTATATAATTTAACTTTAAATTTTCAATAACAATTTCCATAAATACCTCATAGGAAATTATAACATAAATCACTATTTTCCACAAAAAAATCGCTCTCTAGTTTAGCACCAAAGAGCGATGGTTTTTTGATTAAAATAAACCTGTATGTCCTATTATTAAAGGTGCAAGTACTAAAGCTACAACTGTCATCAATTTAATCAATATATTAATTGATGGACCAGAGGTATCTTTGAATGGGTCTCCTACAGTGTCACCAGTAACTGCAGCTGCATGAGCTTCGCTACCTTTTCCACCATATTTTCCACCTTCAATATACTTTTTAGCATTGTCCCAAGCACCACCAGCATTTGACATAAATATTGCCATTAAAACACCAGTTACTAATCCACCAGCTAACATTCCTCCTAAAGCTTCTGCTCCTAATAAAAGGCCTACTACAACTGGAGAAATTATAGCCATTGCTCCAGGTATTATCATTTCTTTAAGTGCTGCAGATGTTGAAATATCAACACATTTAGAATATTCAGGAATAGCTTC
>JAAYEN010000049.1 GCA_012728775.1 Tissierellia bacterium | reverse complement strand
TGGTACAGGGCTTGTGGAATGGCTAGTTATTGGTTGTCCATCATCTGTTAACATCAATTCACAATTACCGTGATCTGCAGTAATAAGTGCACTTCCACCCTTTTCTTTTAATTTAGTAATAACTTTTCCTAAATTAAAATCTACAGCTTCTACCGCTCTTATTGCAGATGGAATTATTCCAGTATGTCCTACCATGTCACAATTAGCAAAGTTTAATACTATCAAATCATATTTTCCTGAATCTATAGCTTTTACAGTCTCATCTCCTACTTCAAAAGCGCTCATTTCAGGTTTTAAATCAAAGGTTGCAACTTTAGGAGATGGTACTAAAATCCTATCTTCTCCATCAAATTTTCTTTCTACTCCACCGTTAAAGAAAAACGTCACATGTGCGTATTTCTCTGTTTCTGCAATTCGAAGTTGAGTTAGGTCCTTTTTACTCAAATACTCACCTAAAGTATTACTAGGAATGTCTTCTCCAAAAATAATTCTAACTCCTTTAATAGTTTTATCATATTCAGTCATGGTAACATAGTTAACATTAACTTTCTTTTCTCTTAAAAAACCTTGAAAATCTTCATCTACTATGGCTCTAGTTAATTGTCTCGCTCTATCCGGTCTAAAATTATAAAACACTACTGTGTCTCCATCTTCCATCCCAGTGTATCCAAAAACTATGCGTGGTTCCATAAATTCATCTGTAATTTTATTATGGTATGATTCGTTTATATAATATTCTATATCTTCTACAGGAACTCCTTTTCCAACAACTATTGTGTCATATGCTCTTTTAGTTCTTTCCCAATTATTATCCCTATCCATAGCATAATATCTTCCAGAAATCGTAGCAATACTTCCTATTTCTAGTTCTTCCATCTTATCAAGTAATCTTCTGACGGATATAATACCTGCATGAGGAGAAACATCTCTTCCATCAAGTATAACATGAACGTAAACCTCTGGAATTTCCAGCTCTTTTGATAATTCTAACATTCCGTATAAATGTTCTTCATGAGAATGAACTCCGCCATCTGACAATAAACCTATAAAATGGACAGCCCTATTAGCTCCTTTAGCTAATAGTAATGAAGATTTCAAAACTTCGTTATTTTTCAAAGTTCCATCTTTTAAAGCATTATTTATTTTTAATAGGTTTTGATAAACTATTCTACCTGCACCGATATTTAAATGTCCTACTTCAGAATTGCCCATTTGTCCGCTTGGTAATCCAACTCCTTCACCACTTGCAACCAATTCACTCGTTGGATATTCTTTTCTAATACTATCTAAGACAGGAGTATTAGCTAAATAATATGCATTTCCGTCATATTCTCTCCCTATCCCTAAACCATCTAGGATAATTAACATATTAGTTTTTTTACCCATTGATAACCTCATAATTTGAGATTCTAGAAAAATCCTCTATATTTAAACTCGCTCCTCCAACCAAAGCGCCATCAATATTTTCCTTTGACATTAGTTCATCAATCGTTTCAGGTTTTACAGAACCACCATATTGAATTCTTATGGCCTCAGAAATTTCTTTACCATAATTATCTTTTAAAAGGCTCCTGATAAATGCACACATTTCTTCTGCATCATCACTACTAGCACTTTTTCCAGTTCCAATAGCCCATATAGGCTCGTATGCAATTACGACTTTTTCTAAATATTTTACATCTTTTAAGCATGCACTAATTTGGGATTTAACCTTATCAAAATGAATTTCTTTTTCTCTTTCTTCTAATGTTTCACCGACACATAATATTGGATTTATTCCTAATTCTAGGAGTTTTTTTACTTTGTTATTAATCATTTCATCAGATTCGAAAAATAACTCTCTTCTTTCAGAGTGTCCAACAATAGCATATTCTACACCCATATCCTTTAACATTAATCCAGATATTTCTCCCGTATATGCACCACTTTCTTCGAAGTAAACATTTTGAGCTCCTAAT
>JAAYEN010000298.1 GCA_012728775.1 Tissierellia bacterium | reverse complement strand
CCTCGTATATTATTATTAGCTAGTATTTTTTACTAGTTAATAAATCATTATATCTTTTTAAGATATAATGTATATAATCAGATAGAGGTTGTCGTGTGTAGCCTTGAAGCATTGTCTTCGCTGGATAGATTGACACCTCTTTCTTTATAATACTATTCGAATGAGCTGGATGACACATTTGTTGTCGTATATCGAACGAGGTTGAATACTTATAGAGATAAGAGGATCTCTCATATCTGATAAATCCTAATTAGGTGGTGCTTATAATGTTTTATATCGGTATTGATATTGGCAAACGAAACCATGAAGTCGGATTAATTGATGCAAAAGGAAATCCAATTGGAAAAACTTTACGATTCACAAATTCAAAAGCTGGTAGTGTTAATCTTTTAGACTTCTTTAATCAAAATGGCCTAACATCTGATAACGCTGTAATTGGCCTTGAAGCCACTGGTCATTATTGGCTTCCCATTTTTTCTTTTCTTAATAAGTTAGGGTTCAAAATAACTGTATTTAATCCACTTCAGTCAGATGCATTAAGAAATTTTTACATCCGTAAAACTAAGACCGATACAAAGGATGCTTATTTAATTGCCCAAGTAATTCGTATTGATTCACCTGATGAAACCCCTTTTATAGAAGAAGATTTACTGCGTTTAAAGCATCTAGAAAGATTACGTTGCTCCATGGTCAATCAAAGTTCTGATTTAAAGCGAAAAGTTATTTCACTTTTAGACCAAGTTTTTCCTGAGTACGAAACGATTTTTTCTGATATATTTGGAAAATCTTCAACAGAATTACTGCTATATTCGCCACTTCCTGAAGATTTGATCGAAATCGAATCTGAAAAATTAGCTTCTTTCTTAAATCAAGCTAGTAGTGGAAGATTCGGTGAATCCAAAGCACTTTCTAAAGCTAACAAGTTGCGTGATTGTGCTTTAAATACCTTTGGTATTGATATCGCCACAGATGTATATAAGTTGCAAATTAAACTGTTACTAGAACAGATTAATTTACTAGAACAACATCTCGAGAAAATAGAATTTCAGATGATTGAAATTTCAAACCGTCAAGAGCACTATTTAACGACTATCACAGGCATAAGTGATGTAACGGCATGTGTTATCTTAGGCGAAATTGGTTCTATTAAACGCTTTGAACGTCCAGAACAACTAGTTGCTTATGCTGGTTTAGATCCATCTGTTCATCAATCTGGTGATTTTAACGGTAGTAAAACTCGTATTTCTAAGCGTGGATCACCTTATCTCCGTAGAGCAATTTGGCAAGCTGCATTTGTTGCAAGTTTTCATGATCCAGCCCTTTCACTACATTATCAGAAATTAAGAAAACGTGGTAAGTCCCATGGGACGGCCATTTGTGCAGTAGCACGCAAATTATTGCATATAATTTTTGCGATACTTAGAGATAACAAACCATATCATCCTAAATTTAATACTAACATTCCTAATTAATTTAAAAGATTGTTAAAATATCTTTTTAAATAGGTTTATTTCTTGTGCTCTTTTTTAAATATTGCTCTAGTTTTTAAAAATAATTAAATCATTTCACTTTTCCACTTGACTTTTTATAGCTGGTCTATCCAAATGTTTATTGGAAACTTCTATAACCATTGATTTTCTTTCAGTTCCAAAACTATTTTTTATAGTTTTCATATTCAGTCCTGAATGATATGCTATATCTTCTTTATTTAAAGAAACATCATTAATTAAGAGTTCT